>CAZXTX010000347.1:0-3222 GCA_964643695.1 uncultured Mariniphaga sp.
CAAAAAGCAATTCAAATTTATGTTTAGTTGTTCGTGATAACGGAGTGGGACGCGGCTACTCCAAAGATATACAGGTTGTTAAAAATCATCAGCATAAATCCATCGCCATGGAACTTACCCATAAACGAATCGAATTATCGAATATCGAACAGCAGGGAGATGAAAACATAAAAATTACAGATTTATTAAAAAACGGACACCCAACGGGTACAGAGGTCAAAATTAAGTTACCTGTTTATATCACTGAATAATAAAATTAATTCATATCTTTAAAAATAGAATTTAAGTTTAACCGGAAAAAAGATGAAGCTGAAAGTTGCCATTATAGATGACGAAAGACATGCCATTGACACACTGACTTACGATTTGATTAAAAACCATTCTCATGAGGTTGAAATTCTTTTTTCTACAACCAATCCGCTGGAAGGTGCCAAACAAATACGAATCACAAATCCCGACATTCTTTTTCTTGATGTTAATATGCCGGGCTTGTCAGGGCTCGATTTGGTAGATCTGATGCACGACATTTCAACCCACATTGTGTTTACCACCGCACATCTGGAATATGCAGTTAAAGCTTTGGAAACCAACGTTAGCGGGTATCTTTTAAAACCGGTTCAGACTGATGATTTGCAGCGTATTATAAAAAAAATTAAAACCGAAAAACAAAAAACCGAAAGCGAACAAATTATTTCCGGGAAAATTCCCGTACCCGATGCCGGCGGAATTGAACTCGTTCCCTGGAATGAAATTATTTACTGCAAATCAGACAACAATTACTGCGAGCTTTACCTTACCGATAACCGCAGAATTATAGCCAGCAAAACCCTTAAACATTTCGAAACAAATCTTCCTTCAATCCATTTTTCAAGAATACATAAATCATATTTAATTAATTTTCAGCATATTAAAAAATACTTAACACGTGAAGGAGGCGAATTACTGATGACCAACGGAAAAATTATTCCGGTATCACGAAACAAACGGGATGAAATTTTAAAACGCTTTCAGAAAAACTATTGAGCTGACTCTTTCTTTTTCCAAAAATCACAATAACTCATTCAGGTATAATTTTCACCACTGAATTATAACCGTTCACTCACTAAAGGTTGCATACTGTAAAGTGCAAAAATATCTTTGATATACATTAAGGTATTTAACTCTTAATGAAAAAACATTTGAATTGTAAAACAATTAAAGCTGTTTAGATGAAAAAAGCTTCATTTTTAATGATTTTGGCTGCATTAATTATTTCAGCACAGGCACAAACTTACAGCGGAAAAGTAGCCGGCCACAACAAAGGCGATATGGATGTGGTTCTAACCATGTTCGGTTTAGACAACCTTATAAAAATAGGTACTCTCAATGCCGGTGGTAACCTGAAAATAGATCTTTCCGCAGACCTGACCGCTTTGCTTACGGCAGATGAAATAGAATCTTCCACCGGCGACCTCAGGTACGGTTTTCAGTTCGTTTGCAGAAATTTTGATGATTTTCCTGAAGGCAGAGCCGAAATTGCCCGCGATGCAGGCATTATCGCCTTATGGGCAAACGATACATGGGTGGGAACTCTTTTTCCGGTAACCGATGAAAAGCTTCGTTTTTGGATAGAAGATGAAGGGTATAACGATCCAGTTGAAGCTTCATTTTACAAAATTTTACTTGTAACCGAAGATGTGGAGTTGAACAGACAATGCAATGATCACAATGTTTACAATGAAAAGAATGTGGAAGTGAGCCTGGATTTCGATATCCGCCTGAAAAAGGGATTCAATCTGATAGAATATCAGTTACAGTCAGTTTTCAAAACCAACCCCGATGTAAGAGCTTCATTCCCTGATAAAGTGAAAATTACAAATCCGGCAGATGATACACCGATAATCTGGCTGGCAAAATATTATTATTAAATAACAAACCTTAATTGTATGTATACAAACACATCAAAACTCAAATTAAACAGGTTCTTCAAACCGGCCTTTCTGATTTTTATTTTTCTGATTATAATAAGTGCTTTCGCAGGATGCGACAAAAAAGAAACAGAGGAAGAAGTAACCGGCAATTACTTTTTAAAAGCCAAAATTGACGGACAATGGGTGGAGTTTACTGACAAACATGTTGTTGAAGGAACAGCCGGGCCTACCAATCACAACCATGGTTTTGGGGCATGGGGAAGAAGCCCGGATGAAGTCATTACAATTGTTCTTGAAGACGAAAATCCGGTGAGTACAAAAACGTATTCAGGCATAGAGACATATGATACCTATATTTTGGGAGTAACCATTGCTTATGTGAAAAGTCAGGGTGACAATAATGTACCTTTAAGTTATGTCACCGATCATAAAAAGGCCGAATCCACGCTGACGATAACCTACATTTCCGATAAAGAGGCGAAGGGAACATTTGAAGGTACGCTCATCAATCCGGATACAAAAGACAAAGTGACATTAACCGAAGGTTCTTTTCTTGTCAAAATGGCCAAAGTGTTCTAAAGATTAGCAAAATGAAAAATAAAAAAAGATTCTCATCTGTTTTATGGTTACTGCTTGCAGTATGGAGTTGCAGTTCAGGCTCGCAAAAAAACAGCGGTGACGAAAATAAAATGACTAAAAATTCTGAAGTACAGAATCATGACGACAACTGGCAACAGGTTCTGGCCGAAAAAACTCCTTTGGATAAAGATGAATTGTACAAACTGTTTCCAAAAAAACTGGGGAACCTCCCGTTGATTGATATAAGCGACAATACGGGGACCAACGGAGCTATCGGAAGTTACTGCCACGAAAGCGAAACCAGCAACCAGACCCGGCACATCATGCTCACCATCATAGACGGAGCAGGTTACCGTGGTTTTCAGCACATCAATGAAGTGTACCGGACGCTGGAAAGCAACTACTCAGAAAAAAATAAAAAAGAATGGTTGCGAATTGAAAAACTGAACAATCAGAAAATGATTTTTCGGGACAAGACCTCAGGTGACTTGACCGTATCGGGCATCAGCTTTTTAAAGAACCTCCGCTACCATATTTCACTCACTGGTAACCTCATAACATCTGATGATTTGCGCGATCCGGTCAATGAAGTGCAGAGACTGAAATTTCCGGAATAACACGACTAAATCAAACTTTAATATGAAACGAGCATATAAAACACTTACACCCAGGAGTATAATTAAAATCATGCGAGTTCCCTTCCTGCTTTGTCTGTCGTCAAACAGGAAGGCAG
>CAZXTX010000348.1:0-3221 GCA_964643695.1 uncultured Mariniphaga sp.
GGGCCTGCAATTGACCATGGGACAATCATTTCATCAGTGCTTACACCGCCGTGTCCTTTATTGATTCCGCCATGGTCGGACAAAAACATAAAATGAGTGTTGTCATACAAACCTTCGGCTTTCAGTTTGTCAAGCAATATCCCTATGTGAACATCAGCTTCTTTAATTGACTGAATGTATTCATCCGACATCCAGCCGTGACTGTGCCCGGCACCATCGGTGTGCACCGAATATAAAAATACAAATGTGGGGCTGTTCTTATTTTCAACAATAAAATTAAAAGCCTTGTCATAAAGTTCTGTATATTCATAACCACCCTGATAACCGGTTTCATCCATATAGTCCTGATTATAAGGATCAATTAATTTAGCCCAGTTGTAAAAGAAAGCAGTTTTTACATCCGGAACCTGATCTTTAAGAACTTTAAAAATTGACGGGTAATAACCCTTACCGTCTTTTTCCACTGGCGGGAGCTGATGGTCATCCAGCAGCCAGCCGTTGTTAACCACGCCATGCTGTTCAGGTCCGCTGGCAGTAAGATGGCTGGTCCAGTTTGGCAGGGTAACTGACGGCATAACCACACGCGTTTTGAGCGACAAAACACCCTCATTTGAAATTCTGTCAATGTTCGGATGCTTTGAGGTGTTATAGCCGTCAACACTGATGCCGTCTAAAGCGATAATTACAATACGTTCGGTTTTTACTTTGGATTTGCCGCAGCCGACAAAAAGAAATGATACTGTAAGAAGTAAAACTGCAAAGAGTGATAATTTTTTCATTTTTTTATTTTTAAGTTAAATTATTTTCAGATTTCAGTTTAAAAATTCTATTTCAAAAATTACAAATATCTGTTGATATACAGTTACTTTAGAATAAAAGAAATAGTTAATAAAGTTTTAAAAACAACAGATTCTCAAACTTATAATTTTATACTAAACAGTGACATTTATTTTAATTAATTTTATTATTCTTTGCTAAGGATTTCAATAATTTTCCGTTTTAAATAAGGAATGTCATTTTCAATTATTTCCCAAACAAGCATTAAATCAATTCCAAAATATTCATGAATAAAAATATTTCTAAGTCCAGTAATTTGCTTCCATTCAACTTCAGGATTTTGTAATTTAGTTTCCTTTGATATGTGGTTACTTCCTTCGCCAATAATTTCCATTTGTTTGATACAAGCAAATCTCATCATTGAATCTTCAATAAAATCAGAAAAGTTTTTATTTTTTATATATGATTCAATTTCAATTATTGAATCATGGATATGCTGAAGTCTGACCTTGTCACTTATTTTACCTCGCATAAATTAATTGTTTTTCTTTATCAACAATTGGTTTGATATATTTTGACAAGCCATTTGATGATACTAAATCAACTTTTGAGCTTAACATATTTTCAAGGTCAATTTTCATTTGTATGAATTGTAAACCTATTCTTTTTGAATAATCAAGGTCAACTAAAATATCAATATCGCTAAGAGAATCAGCTTCATTCCGGACATATGACCCAAACAGATACGCCTTCAATACTGGTTTTGTTTTGAAATAACTTTTTATAATTTCTATTTTGCTGGTATCTAATTGCATATATTAAGATTCTTTATTGCATTGTTTCTGTATTTTCGTTGTATTGCTTAACAAATATACAATTTTTCAATGATACTAAATATTGTTGTTTTAAGCTGTTTGCTAAAGATTGGTTTAATGCAAAAATTATGGAGACTCAATCACAACTTCCACTCCGTCTGCCTCTAAAATTTTCACCAAATCCGGTAAATCGTAATATTCTAAACTGCCGGGTGGAATTGAAAAACTGACTTCTGAATCGTAATATTCCTTATTTACAAGTTCTGAAGCGGATTCAGGAAAATCAACAAATGTAATTTTGTCATACTGATTTTTTAATACTGCATAGTGCAGAAAGGATGAAGCCGAAACGCCCTGTATAACAGCCGAATATTTCTTTGTGACGAATTTGTTTTTTACGAACTGCATAAGTAAGTTTATTGCTTCCGCCTGAATTCCCGGGATGCTTTTGCCGGCAAGGTTTGCACCGAAAGTGTAGTTAAACGGAATTCCCCGTATTACACCATCGCCTGTAAATTCAGGGTCGTGCAGTTCACCTGTTCCCGGAAGGTCGGCTGAAATTACGGTGTTTCCGGCTTTAATAAGTTCTGTGAAAAAAGATTCGTCAAAAAGTTTTGCTTTTCCTTCAGGATGGAACCAAATCACAACCTTTTCAGGATTGGTGTCCTTTTTTTGCATTACATAAACCGGCAGAGCATAATCTTTTCTGTCGCTTTCAAGAAAGTATTTTAGCACTTCGGTATCGTTTTTTGTGAATTTTCCGGTATATACAGCTGCTGTAAGATTTCTGTCAAAACTGATTCCGGCGGTTTTACTTATCTGATTTTTCAAGTCAGCCGTTGATTTTTTGCCATGATAATATTTTTGGTTGAGGCTGAAAACTGTTTCTCCTCCAAAAGATGTTCGTACTTGTCCGGTGGGGGTAACCTGAAGCTCTTCAAGTGTGAACGGCTTTGTTTCCATATCGGCGTTGTCACCCGGAAGGTTCAGGTGTTTTTGGAAAAATGCATAAAGTGCCTCGCGGTTGTTTTTTGTTGATTCGTGAACTCCAAAATCTTCAACCATCTGAATATTTTCAGGTTTCTCAAGGGCTGAATATGATTTCTGAACTTCGGCAAAAGTTTCCTTTGCTCCCTGTATGCTGAAAAAATCGTGGGTGGTGGTAATCATAATAGCCGGTTTTGGCACCCTTATATGCAAAAAATCGGCATGGTCAAAACCGCCTGCAATTGCATTGTACGGGTTTTGCTCGGCATCCTGCGGCCCTATTGACTGTAGTAGCCGCCTGAAACTGGAGATGTAATTTTCGGGTGCAGCCGCATAAATCCGGTCATCGCATGCTGCAATTTGTGCTGTTTGTGTGCCGCCGCCTGAGCGGCCGGTCATTCCGATGCGTTTCATGTCAACTTCCGGGCGGGTTTCAAGATAATCGAGCACGCGGATACCATCCCAGATAAAATAATCAGTGAGTGATGTTCCGGTCAGCAGGGTTTGAACTCCTGTAAACGAGTGTTCCCTTGTCGGGCCGCCGACTTTCGATTTTCCGGTTTTATCATCAGGATATTGCAGGCGCTCGCCCTGTCCTAACGGATCGAAAGCCAGCACGATAAATCCTTTTTCAACCAGATT
>CAZXTX010000349.1:0-3201 GCA_964643695.1 uncultured Mariniphaga sp.
TAAAATGTTTAACAGATGATGACAGAATAACGTTAAGAGTAGAATCGGTTACAGGAGATATTGAATCACTCACTTTTTTAAATGTTCCTCTGAATCTTGAAGGTCAGCCTTATGAGCCTTTTGGGGCATGTGCACTTTCTATGAATCTTTTTACTCATGTCAGAAGACTCCCCCCGCTTCAAACACGATTATGGGCTTCCTGCTATAAGAAATTTGGTATTGAAGGTGCTGAAATAACTTTGCTTGGTCTTCCTCAGGGAAAAATTCTTCCGGTGATTCGTGATGTAATTTCGGCTGCCGAAGATATTCCCTTTTCTGATGCCGGAGGTGCATGGGCATTAATGAATAAAGAGGGGTATGGTTCTTATCTGATGAATTTTGGAACACTGACTGAAGAAACGGTTGATGAATGGATTGAAACTTGCCAACGACTTGGATTTAATCAGATTGACAGCCACGGGGGAGGTAGTTTCTTTGAATTTGGTACTTTCGATCTGAACAAGAACAAATGGCCTGACGGCTGGGAATCTTTCAAACGAATTAATGCCAGGCTGCATGAGGCAGGAATATCTCACATATTTCATACATATGCTTTTTTTATCGACAAATCTTCCAGATATGTAACACCCGTTCCCAATGATGACCTGGGCTATGTGAAAATTTTCACTCTGAAAGAACCACTCACGAAAACTTCAGATGAAATTGTGGTTAATGAATCTACTGAACATATTTCTACCGTTACGGGATTTCATACGGAAAACAGCGTTACACTTAAAATCGGAAATGAATTAATAGAATTCAGCGGTGTAACCAAATCACCTCCATATAAATTCACCGGCTTAAAACGCGGAGCCAACGGTACAAAAATATCTGTCCACGAAATTGAGGAAAAAGCATTTCATCTGAGCGAAAGGTTTGGCAGATTTGTGCCGGGTCCTGAAACTCCACTTTTTGATGAAATGGCTCACAGACATGCACAAATTGTAAATGACTGTGAGTTCGACGGAATTTATTTTGATGCAATTGACGGGAGTGCTGTATTAGGAGGAGAAGAAAATTTCTGGTATTACGGCACCAAATTTATTTTTGAAGTTGCAAAAAATCTTAAACGTCCGGTAGGTATGGAAATGAGCTCAATGTCGCATCACTGGTGGCATTACCGTTCAAGGTGGCAGGCTTGGGACAGACCGGTGCGGGGATATAAACGGTTTATTGACATTCATCTTGCATCAATAAAGGCTTCTTCATATTTTCTTCCTGAAAAAATTAAATCAAACGAATGGGAACATGGTCTCTGGCGCGGACATTCAGCACTGATAGACAAATTTACAGGTATTGAAAAAGGTCAGACAATGCTTCCTCTTCATCTTGGATGGTGGGGTAATCAAACCTGGGCACCACCACAAATCGAGCCCACTTTTTCTGATGACATTGAATATCTGGGTTGTAAAATGATTGGCAACAATGCCGGATTTTCACAGCTGGGAGGAGTGGATGAAAAGACACTGAAAGAAATTCCGCTTTTCGGCAGGGCTGCTGAAATAATCAAAAACTATGAATATTTGCGTCACAAAAATTACTTTAGTGAAGAGGTCAGAGAACTTCTAAGGCAACCCGGAAAGGAATTTACACTATTCCGGGAACAGAACGGCAATTGGAATTTCAAACCTGTAAATTACAATAAACACAAAGTAGAAGGGCTTAATCATCCTACGGTAAAGTGGACAATTAACAATCAGTTTGAAAATCAGCCACTGAAATTAAGAATTGAGCTGCTTATGTCGGTAAAAAATTATGATGACCCGTCAAATATTGTTTTAACTGATTGTACTGATATTAAAGATTTTGCAACCGGTTCACATGCTCCCGGAGTTTCAGGGCAATTAAGCAACTCCAAAGAAGAGACTCCCGCCGGAGAACAGGGTATGGTTTTTTCATCAAAAAACAGAGGCGAGGTTATCAGGGAAGGCTCCTATATCAACAAAGAAAAAATTTATTCACCAAATCTGAATTTAAGCGGAAATCAGGCTCTGGGTGTTTGGATAAAAGGCGACGGCAACGGCCAGATTTTAAATTTGGGGTTAAGAAGTCCTGTACATATTTCGCATGGCGCACACGGTGATCGACTTATAAAAATCGACTTTACCGGTTGGAAATATTTTGAACTAATTGAAATAGAATCTTCAAGAATCAGTGATTATATATGGCCTGATGATTCGCATTTCTATGTCTATGACTCCTACAGGCACACAATTAATTTTAAAAATATTGAATATTTTCAGTTGTGGCACAACAATATACCTGAAGGGAAAGAGGTTAAAACGATAATCGGCCCGGTAAAGGCAATACCAATGGTTAATGGGAAAATTGAAAATCCCGTTTTAACCGTTAACGGAGAAAAATTATCAATTCCGGTAAAAATGGAGTCGGGAATGTTTCTGGAATTGGACGAGTCAGGCATTTGTAAATTATATGGTTCAAAAGGAGAATTGTTGAAAGAAATTAAACCGGAAGGGAAAATACCTCAATTGAAAAAGGGCAACAATGAAATTCAATTCTCAGGAAACGATACTGACAATCTGAACCCGCGTTTACAAGTAACAGTTATTAGCGAAGGACTTCCACTTGATATCTGACTTTCCGGGAAAGTATTGCATTTGGTTATTAAGGTGAATATTCAAAAATTATCTACCTGAATTCCGGCATCTGCATCATATATTCAGAAGGGTCCTGCATAAATTTTTCAGGATCGGGTATTGATTTACCGGCTGCCTCAAGATTAAGAATAGCCTTATTGTCAATACTGTCGCGAACTTCCGGATTAAGCAGTCGCCCGTCTTCATAAATCAGGGTATATAATTTATCACCTTTGTCACTGAAAAAATTCCATTCACCATGCCGCAGATTATTTTTATAATACGCTTCCATCTCAATCCGTCCGTTTTGATAATATGAGAGGCACAAACCGTTACGTTTGCCGTTACTGAATTTACATTGCATATAGGGTTTTGAGCTTTTAAAATATGCCCTGTAATTTCCCTCCTGTATTCCGTTTTTCCAATCAGATTCCTCAAGCAGTTCGCCGTTTGAATAAAATTTTCGGGAGGTTCCGTTTTTAATGCCGGCTTTAAATTCTTCTTCTGCAACTTTTATATTATCAGCAAAAAAGAACCACACTCCTTCTCTTTTTTCATTCAGATA
>CAZXTX010000350.1:0-3197 GCA_964643695.1 uncultured Mariniphaga sp.
AACGATTGTAAATTTACAAAACAGTTTGGACTATTTTGTAAATACAATTCGTATGATATACACTATTTTAAGTTAATAATAAGAAAATGATTATTGTTATTAAATGAAGTCATGCGATGCAATCGCACAGCAGTAGAGATTACTTTTTACAATTTATTTCAAAGATTTTCATTCATCAAAAATCTGTTAGAAATAAACCTTACAGGATACCATGAGGCAAGAAAGCCGATACCAAGAACAATTCCCAGAACAAACAAAATATCAGAAAATATAACTTTTACCGGATAGGCAGATATGATAAATGAACCTGCTCCGGGGAGTGTGATAATTTCATATCTGATTTGAATCCAGCAGATTATCACACCTAAGACCGAACCGGTAACTGCACCGAAAAATGAAATAAGCCATCCCTCAAACAGGAATATTTTTCTTATCATATTTGAATCGGCACCCATACTCCGCAAAATAAAAAGGTCTTCCTTTTTGTCAATTATCAGCATTGAAAGGCTTCCCAGCATGTTGAATGACGCAACAACGAGAATAAATACCAGAATGAAATACGAAACCCATTTTTCAGATTTCATAGTGCGGAAAACCAGATCGTGCTGCTGATATTTGTTTTTCACGTGAAACGAATCGCCCAATATTCGCCGAATTTCCTTTTGCAGTTTCCTCTGGTTAAATTTCGGGTTTGTCCCTAATTCAACAGCTGAAATCTGATTTCCACTTTCAAAAAGCCCGGCGGCAAAATCAAACGGTACGATTATATATTTTGAGTCAATTTCTTCCAAAACTGAGAAAACACCGGCAGCATAAATGTAATCGAAGTTTAACGAACGCGCCAGATTGACTGATGCCTGTTTGCCTTTTTTGGGCACAAAAATCCGGATGGGATCCACAAACGACAAACCCAGTCCCAGATTGTATGCAACTCCCTGTCCGGCAACAGCATAATTAAGTCCGTCATTTTTCAACATGAATATTCCGTCAACCATGAGTGTGTCAATGTTGGTATATCGCGGATAGGTGTCGGGAACTCCCTTTACCACAGCCGGATACTGGCGGTCCTGGTATTTTAGCAGTGCCGTTTCTTCAATCACCTCCGCATAGTGAATCACACCGGGCAGATTTTTAATCTCTTCAAAATTACTTTCATCAGGATTGAACATTTTACCGTGACTTGCGGTAATTTTCAGGTCGGGGTCAAAGTTGCTGAAAAAGGTCTCAATCAGGCTGTTAAATCCGTTGAAAACCGAAAGAACGATAACCAGTGCAATGGTGCCCACAATAATTCCGGCTACCGATATTGCCGAAATAATGTTGATGATATTCTGCTTTTTTCTTGAAAACAGATATCTGAACGCTATGAAAAGCGGAAAATTCAATATGTTTCTGTTGAACTTAATTTTAATTTATTTATGAGTTGTTCAGTAATTCGTCAATATGGCTGATATAGTCAAGACTGTCATCAATATAAAATTCAAGTTCCGGAATTATTCTTACGCTTTTGCCAATCCGGCGGCCCAGCTCTCCTCTCACCGATTTGGAATTCATCTGAATTTCGCCAAGAATTTCCTTTGAAAATTCAGACGGGAAAATACTTAAATAAATCCGGGCGATACTCATGTCTCTCGTAACTCTTACAATGGTAACACTTATTAATTTACCCTGATATTTTGATTTGTTCAGCTGAAGGAAAATATCAGCCATTTCGCGCTGAATTAATCTTGAAATTTTATTTTGTCTTGTTGTAAATTGTTCCATAACAATTGGTATTTCAATTTTTAATCCGGCAAAATTACGGAAAATAGTTTTAATCAGAGAAGTATCTGTTCCTGACAGGTATTAAGTGTAAAATATTAAAACACTTTTTTCAGTTCAAATGAAGTTTTGAATTCATCACCGTCGCGCAACACCTTGATTTTTATTCTTTTGTTTTCCCTGCTTTGAAGCAAAAGGTTTATGTCATTTAATTCCAGTGATTTATGATTGTTGTTGTTGAGTGACAGAATCTGGTCGTTCACCTGCAGTCCGGCAAGATAGGCAGGTGAGTTTTCGCGGATGTCTGTAATTGTGAAAATCGGCAGTCCGGGCATCGGGTTTATCACCTCCATTCCGCTCATATTATAGTTAAAATCTTCTTTTACACGACTGGTCGGCCTGAGTGTCATCCGGCTGTTTCTGTAATCCATGGTAACCGTAAAGCGTCTCAGAATTTCTGCCCCGATAGTTCCGTTGCGGTCGTTTGATGTAATCAGCTGTTCAATAAGTTCCGAATCGGGGAAAGCCACAATGGGTTTCGGTAAAATCAGCGGGCCTACCCATATACCGTCAATTCGTCCCTTGGTACCGAATAAGTCGCCGCTGAGCCCTCTACCCAAAAAGGTTTCCACATGGTTTTCCGGGATTTCAATTCGCTTGTCCGATTTTTCAGAAAGCCAGAGGGCATCGCTGGCACCTGTGTCAACCAAAAGCTTTACCGGCACTTCCTCAAATTTGTCGGTAACAATGGTTGTGCGCACAAATGGTTTATTGCCGTCAAAATGCAGAGGCATGATAATATCATTTTTTCTGTCGCGGTATTTGTGGTGTTCCGGTCTGTAGAGATAGAGTTTTTCACCTGAATAGTCAATTCTAACGATGTAATCTTTAAAAAGGTTAAATCCGATAAGTCCGTGAACCGGCAGTCCGAGCATATGCGAAATCTGGAAATTTTCGTCGATAATCATCTGAACTTCCTGATTCCATGCGGTAAGGCTGCCAAGTTTCATGGTATTGTTTCCGGAGCGGTAGGCGGTAAGTTCCTCACCTTCCCCAAGTCCCTGAATCTGAACCGGCATCAGATAATTAAGGCTCAGTTTGTTTACAAAAGGAAGCTCGGTAATTATGGGGTAGCGAACACCGGTGTCGAGAATAAAATTCAGGGTATCCGATTCGTTTATGGTAACAGGAATGATGATAAGGTTGCTTGCCGATTTAAAATCAATGGCCACATATTTTTTCTGAGGATCGTCGAACAGAAAGCCGCGGTTTGTACTCTGAAACTGCCTTGTACTTTCATATTCCATACTTTCATCAAGCGGAACGTAATCCCTTACAACCAGAATATTGTCTTCAATTTCAAAAAGCAGGTAAAAATCCTTCATCAGTTTGTCAAGAACATATTTTATCGGGCGGTTTGTGATGTTCAGATTTAC
>CAZXTX010000351.1:0-3171 GCA_964643695.1 uncultured Mariniphaga sp.
TCGGTGCAGGAATAAAAGACAACTGCTGCTGTAAATATTAAAGGCAGGTATGGTTTCATTTTAAATATTTTCATAGTCTGAACTTTCAATAAAATAAGGATGATTCTTAGGAACAGGTTTGGCTTTTTCAAAAAAGGAAAAGAAGACAGTTAGAAAAGCTGCAAGGTAAAAGAACGGCAATCCGATTTCGAGCAGCCCAATCGATGAATTTTCATTTCCGACGGCACCCGGCATAATAGCCAGATACAAATCCACATAGTGACCAACAAGCACAACCGCGGCCACAATTGCCAGATATAACGGCTGACGTTTTGAACCGCGTGTCATTAATGCAAGCAGTGGTACAAGAAAATTTATTACCACATTCAGATAAAAAAGAAATTCAAAATTATCCACTCTCTGAACAAAATAAACAGTTTCCTCCGGAATATTACTGTACCAGATAAGCAAATACTGACTTAACCACAGATATGCCCAAAAAATACTGAATGCAAACAGATATTTCCCCAAATCGTGCAGGTGTTCCGAATTTACATTCGGAAGAATTCCAAAATGACGAAAAGCAACAGTTATAAGTATTATTACCGAAATTGCAGCTACAAACATTCCTGAAAAAATATACCAGCCGTAAAGTGTGCTGAACCAGTGCCCGTCAATTGACATGAGCCAGTCCCATGCAGCCATTGAACTGCTGATGGCAAAGAAAACCATAAACCAGCCTGAAGCAGTGCGAAGCTTTGGCAGGAATCTGTCAACGGGATTAATATCATTTTTTACTGAAATTCTTCGGAGCCAGACTGCAAAAAAGGTCCATAAAGCAAAATATACTGCAAACCTTGTTAGCCAGAAAGGTATATTGAGATATGCTGTTTTTTCCTGTAAAAGGCTGTCAAGATGTTCAGTGTTTGTCCACTCAAACAGATGCTTCAAGCCCGGAAATGCAACGATAAACAGAATTGCCGCAAACGGAATGGTCAATCCCATTGACTCCATTATCCGCTGAATATTAATTTGCCACGAAGACTCGCCAAGTGTGTTTACCGTCCAGAAAAAGAGTGCACCCAGTCCGAAAAACAGAAACATGTGTGCATTCATCCATAAATTTGCCCAGATTCTGGCAGGCGGCAGCTGCTGTACAAAAACTGCAATCAGAAGTACAAGCAAACCTACACCTGCTGTTAGTGCAAGATACATTTTAAGTTTTTTTCCGAATTTAAACTGAACCGGTTCAGGTATGCTGTGTTTTTCCATCATTTTTCAGTATTAAATTGTTTCACATCAATTGCACCGGTTTCAGACAGCACTTCCGCAAGTCCGGTTTCAGAAATTTCATTATTCTCAGTGGCAAGTATTATCTGAAAGCGGTCATTTGTAACTTCCTCATCAAGAATGAGAGGTATTTTACCGGGGCCCAGTCCGGAGCTCATCAAAAAGGCAAAGCCCATTGCAAATGCTGCAAAAAGTATTGTAAGCTCAAAAGTTACCGGAATAAAAGAAGGGATTGACAAAAATGGTTTTCCGCCAAAATTTAAAGGCCATGCTTTGGTAAAAACCCAAATCTGAAACAGCATCCCGAATAATCCTCCTGCCAAACCGGCAATAAAAGCAACTTTGGGCAGGCGTGAACGCGGAAGTTTAAGAACCGAATCAAGTCCGTGCACAGGGAAGGGTGTTCTCACATCTGCAATTTTAACTCCCTTATCCTGCAAATTTGTTACCGCATCCAACAAATCCAACTCATTAGTAAAATATCCGTAAACTATTGTAGCCATATTCAATGTTTTTCGGTTGGTTGATTTTTAACAGATTTATCAATGAATTTTCGTGCCGAAGAGCGGGCAATCGTTTTTACTTCTGCAATGGCAATAACCGGAAAAACCCTGATAAAAAGAAAAAACAAAGTAAAAAATAAGCCGAATGTACCGAGGAAAATAAACACCTCCACCCATGTGGGTTTATATATCGACCAGCTTGAAGGCAGATAATCACGATGAAGTGAGGTGATTACAATAACAAACCGTTCAAACCACATTCCAATATTTATAAAGATTGACAGCACAAATGTAAATGCAAGGTTTCTGCGTAATTTTTTGATCCAGAGCAGCTGCGGTGAAATAACATTGCATGTCATCATAATCCAGTATGCCCATGCATAAGGGCCCATTGCCCTGTTCATAAAAGCATATCTTTCATATTCAACACCGCTGTACCATGCTATAAAAAGTTCGGTTATATAGGCAATTCCCACTATTGAGCCGGTGGCAATAATCACTTTATTCATTGATTCCACATGCCCTACGGTAATATATTCCTGAAGATTAAGTGCCTTTCGGGTAATAATCATCAGTGTAAGCACCATTGCAAACCCTGAAAAAACTGCACCCGAAACAAAATAGGGCGGAAAGATGGTGGTATGCCATCCGGGAATGACCGAAGTTGCAAAGTCGAAACTAACAATTGTATGAACCGACAGAACCAGCGGTGCCGCCAATCCTGCAAGTATTAAACTCATTGACTCGTGCCTCTGCCAGTGACGTGCCGACCCCTGCCATCCAAAACTCAGAAAGTTGTAAGTTTTTTTCTTCCATGCGGTTTTCATACGGTCGCGAATTGTTCCGAGGTCGGGAATAAGCCCCATATACCAGAACAACAGGGAAACCAGCAGATAAGTGCTGATTGCAAACACGTCCCACAAAAGCGGCGAATTAAAATTCACCCATAACTCGCGGGAGTTTGGATAAGGAAAAATGTAAAATCCAAGGGGCAGCCGTCCCATGTGAATAAGTGGAAACAGACCGGCGCAGATAACTGCAAAAATCGTCATTGCCTCGGCTGCACGGTTAATACTGGTACGCCATTTTTGCCTGAAAAGCAACAAAATAGCCGAAATAAATGTTCCTGCATGGCCTATTCCGACCCACCACACAAAATTAACAATACTCCATCCCCAGCCTATGGTTCGGTTTACACCCCATATTCCAATTCCAAACCATATTGTTACAGCAATCAGGACAAACCCGACAATCATTAAAATAAACGATATGGTTATTCCGATATACCACAGCTTTCCCGGCCTGGATTTTATCGGTGCCAGCACGTCATTGGTAATGTCGCTGTAGCTTTTTTCCCCGTTTATTAATGGTTCTCTAACAGGTGATACACGCATAATTA
>CAZXTX010000352.1:0-1147 GCA_964643695.1 uncultured Mariniphaga sp.
TCAAAAGTTGTTGTAAACCTGTGCCGCTTAATTTCATTACCCGAAATAACAACCTCAACACCATACCACAGTTCCAGCAATTTTGCAAGTTCGGTTATAGGTGTATTATCAAGTATCATAATATTCTGATACCAGGCAATATACTTTTCAATATTGGTATTTTGCCGGGTAACTGTCTTTTTTGTCTTTTCAAATTCCATCAAATCATTTGGCAGCAATTCAGAAAATTTATTTATTCCATCATCATCATAAAATCTGAATTTAACTTTTCCGCTTTTAATTGCCACCTGAATCTGATTTTCACCGGTTCTTGCCTTGACATTGAACTGAGTTCCCAAAACTTCAAGGCTGGTATTTCCGGTTTTTACCATAAATGGAGATTGTTCATTGTTTATTACATCAAAAAATGCTTCTCCGGAAAGTTCAACTTCCCTGTTTTCGCGAATAAAAGGTAAACCATAACGAAGATTACTGCCTGCATTAAGCCACATATTTGTTCCGTCAGGTAAAATCACATGTGTACGGGTACCCGGAGGACTGGTTATTTCCTGCCAGGTAATTTCATTTTCTGCGATAATATTCTGAACTTCAACCTCTTTTTGAATGAAAAGGTTCCAAATGGTAAAAGCAAGTAAGGGCAATGTAAAAATTGCAGCTACACGAACTATATTATAAAAAAGATTTAATTTTTTACTTTTGTTATTAATAATGCTACTCACTTTTTTATATCCACTGTTTACATTTACTGCTGAAACATGATTAATAAGCCTTGCTGCTTCCAGCTTTTTATCAAAAGAAAGCAGTCCTTTTCTATATTCAATATGTTCATTGATTTTGATTTCGGCTTTATTTATAATTTTATTTTTATTCATTCAACCTGTTTACGGACTTGCCAATTTTAAACTCTTACACTATTTAATACAATCAAGAAACAAAAACACGTAGAAAAAAATGAAATAATATTAAAAAAATAACAGCACTTGTATAATGCAAATAATCAACAGTTTAAATCCGATATATTTTTGTCTGATTTTTTAGAATTAATATATTTTTTAAGAATATTATTCCATAACTGATTATTCTATCGCAACATTCAAAAGCATAAGCAGAAACATATAATCCTTCAATTCTTCCCTGAGTATTTTCA
>CAZXTX010000352.1:1247-3147 GCA_964643695.1 uncultured Mariniphaga sp.
AATGCCCGGTTTTTTACCGATTTGAAAAAATAGTGTTTAAGAGTTTCTGATTTTTTTATTTTTTTTCTGTCAGACCATATTTTTACAAAAAAATCCTGAACAATTTCTTCGGCTTCATCATGGTCAAGTATAATATTTGAAACATAAACCACCAAACCAGGATAATAGAAACGAAACAACAGCTCAAAAGCAGTCTGGTCACTTTCAATGAACCGCTCTATCAATATTTCTTCTGATATTCCGTTGATAACAATCATAATTTCAAAATTAGAAAAAATATCAATACTTTGCCAGAAGCGGCATTTTGCGGTCTGCGCCGAATGCACATGAACTTACCCTCAATACCGGAGGTGCCTGAAACCTTTTGTATTCACCGGAATTTAACAAACCTGAAATCTTGTTTACAATATTCCGTTCAAAGCCTTTTTTTATTATCTCCTCTTCCGAAAGATTATCTTCAATCAAGCTGTACAAAACCGGATCAAGAATATCATACTCAGGAAGCGAGTCGGTATCTTTCTGATTTGGCCGAAGCTCAGCCGAAGGTGGTTTTGCAATAATGTTTTCAGGGATAACCTCTGAAGTCCCGTTGATAAACCCGGCCAATTTATAAACACCGGTTTTATAAACATCTCCGAGCACTGCAAGCCCGCCGTTCATGTCGCCATATAATGTTCCGTACCCGACTGCAAGTTCACTTTTATTTGTTGCATTCAGCAAAATACATCCAAGCTTGTTTGAAACAGCCATCAGGTAAATGCCCCTTGCACGTGCCTGAATATTTTCTTCAGCAACCCCAAACGGCATACCTTTAAACAAAGGCGCAAGTTCTTTTTCAAATTCATCAACAGCGTTTTGAATATTTAAAATATCATGCCTTATCTTTAAATTTTCGGCCAGCTTTAGAGCATCTTTTAAACTATGGCCTGATGAATATTTTGAAGGCAGCATCAATACTCTCACATTTTCTGAACCTAATGCACGAACAGCCAAAACAGTTGCAACAGCCGAATCAAGTCCGCCGGAAAGTCCCAGAACTGCCTGCTTAAAACCTGTTTTTTCTAAATAATCACGGATACCTAATATAAGGGCATCATGAATTTTCTCGATATTATCAATTTGTGGCTGCAATTCGGTTTTAGCGAAATCTTTGGTGTCAAACACTGTAAAATCTTCTTCAAAATATTCCAGCTCTTTAATTACATTTCCCTTATTATCAAAACACAAAGAACCGCCGTCAAAAATTAATCCGGTATGTGCACCGGCCTGATTTACATTTACAACCGGCAAACCATACTTTTCCGAAACTCTTTTTAAATTCTTTTTTCTTTTGAAATCGTCATTATGAGAAAAAAGAGATGCAGAAATATTCACTAAAAAATCCAGTGATTCAAGTTGTTCATCATGTAAATCATTTCCAATTGTAACAGCAAATCTCTCACCCTTATATTCAATAATTTTCATTTCTTTTCCGGGCTTAAAATAGTTGTATTCATTAAAAATACCGGATGTCTCAAGTGTTTTTTTGTCGTGAACAGACTGAACTTTCCCGTCGGCTAAAAAAAATGCGGAATTATACAAACTGCCATTTTTAAACGAAGGCGCACCTGCAATTGCAGCAATCCCCATACAACTTTTTGCAATTTCTTTTACCGCTTCTTCAATTTTACCGATAAATTCTTTTTTCAGAAGCAAATCATCAGGAAAATTTCCGGTTATAGAAAACTCCGAAAAGACGATCAGATCTGCCCCGTCATTTTTTGCCTTAATAATATTATCAATGATTTTTTTACTATTCCCTTCAAAATCACCGATTATATAATTCAACTGTGCAATTGCTATTTTCATTCTTTCGCGATTGAATTTACTTCTGCAAAAATTAAAACAATTAAAAGATTTT
>CAZXTX010000353.1:0-3141 GCA_964643695.1 uncultured Mariniphaga sp.
AAAATTGATGAAAAAATGCTGAATGAAATTGCTTCCATAACCGGCGGCAAATACTTCAGAGCTACCGGCAATACCAAGCTGGAAGAAATTTACAGGGAAATTGACCAGCTGGAAAAATCGAAAATTGAAGTAAGGGAGTTCAGCCGGCGTTCCGAGGAGTTTATACCTTTTGCAGTGGCAGGAATTTTGCTGCTAATCCTCAGCCTTTTGCTGCGTACAACAGTATTCAGGAGTATTCCTTAAAAGAGTGAAAAATGGAAATGTTCAGGTTTGCAAATATTGATTTTTTATGGGGTTTGACAATCATACCGCTGCTCACTCTGTTTTTCATATGGTCAAGATTGTCGAGAAGAAGGGCACTGAAACGTTTCGGACAAAAACAGACCATACAGGAGCTGATGCCGTTTGTTTCAAAAAACCGTCCGGTTTTCAAGTTTTTGCTGCTCATGCTTGCCCTTGCATCATTCATAATTGGTGCAGCCAGGCCGCAGTTCGGTTCTAAGCTGAAAAAAATGCAGCGCGAAGGTATTGAGCTCATCATAGCACTCGATGTTTCAAATAGTATGATGGCCGAAGATATTCAGCCAAACAGGCTTGAACGTGCCAAAAGAGCCATTTCGAGGGTTGTTGACCGCATGAGGGATGACAAAATAGGTCTGATAGTTTTTGCAGGAGAAGCTTACACCCAGATTCCAATCACAACCGATTATAATTCAGCTAAGCTTTTTTTAGAATCGGTTAATACACAGACCGTTCCACGGCAGGGAACAGCAATCGGTTCGGCAATTGACCTGGCAATGAGGTCGTTCACACCCGCCGGTGATGCAAATAAGGCAATCATAATTATAACTGACGGCGAAAATCATGAAGATAACCCGGTAATGGCTGCACAGGAAGCTGTAAAAAACGGAATTGTGGTTCATACAATCGGAATGGGATTGCCGCAGGGTTCGCCAATTCCGGTTACACGCGACGGACAGACCGATTATTTCAGAGACAGGGAGGGAAATGTGGTTATCACAAAACTAGATGAAGCCACTCTTGAAGAGATTGCCGCCGCCGGAAACGGAATATATGTAAGGGCTAACAATGCACAGGTTGGACTGGATGCACTGTTCGACGAAATTAACAAAATGGAAAAAACAGAGCTGGAAACAGTGGTTTATTCGGAATATGACGACCAGTTTCAGTATCTTTTCGCTTTTGGAATTTTTATCCTGATTTTTGAGTTTATGATACTTGACAGAAAGAACAGGTATTTAATGAAAATAAATTTATTTTCAGCTAAATAGTTTTTAAAATGAAACGGTTTGCAATAATATTTTTAATTGGAATTTATTCGGTTACCGCCTTCGGGCAAAATGAAAGAAAGTTTGTCAGAAGCGGAAACAAATTCTTCATGAATGCTCTGAAAGACACGCTGAGTCTGGATACAGTTAAATTCGGACAGGCAGAAGAAGAGTACCGGAAGGCACTTAACAAACGCCCCGGACATGAGCAATGGGAATTCAACCTGGCGGATGCAATGTATAAACAGCTTCGCTTTGAGGATGCCGAAAGAAAATTTGACGAGCTTTCAAATAAACTTGAAACAAAGCAGGAGCAGGCACGGGCACTCCACAACAAAGGCAACAGCCAGCTTATGCAGCAGCAAATTGATGAAAGTATTGAATCGTACAAACAGGCCCTGCGGCTAAATCCCGGTGATCTGGATACAAAATACAATCTGGCATATGCACAAATGCTGAAAAACCAGCAGGATCAGAATCAGGACCAGCAGCAAAATCAGGATAATCAAAACCAGCAGGATAATCAGGACAATAAGGATCAGCAGGATAATCAGAACCAGCAAAATCAGGATCAAGACAAAAATCAGGATAACCAGAATCAAAATCAAAACCAGGACCAGCAACAAAATCAGGATCAGCAGCAACAACAGCAGCAGCAAAATAAAATTTCAAGGCAGGATGCCGAACAACTTTTACAGGCACTGGAAAACGATGAGCGTGCTATTCAGGAAAAAGTAAAAAAAGAACAGGCTGCAAGAGCTAAAAAAATTAGGACAGAAAAAGAATGGTAAATAAAAAATGATAAAAAAACTGCTCACATACATAATTCTACTCTTCACGGTTTTTTCTGCAAGTGCAGAACTTACACGGTTTGAAATGTCGGCACCAAATGCAGTTGAAACCGGACAGCAATTCAGATTGACTTTCACACTTAACGACAAGGGAACCAATTTGCAGCTGCCACCCGGACTGGCCGACAATTTTGACATTCTGATGGGTCCGAGTACAGGACAATCAACCAGTATCAGGACAATCAACGGACAAACTACCACTGAAGTAACGTACTCATACACCTATATTTTACGTTCAAAAAAGGAAGGTGAATTTGAAATCAGGCCGGCAACGGTTGAGGCGGACGGAAAGATAAAAGAATCAAATTCATTAAAAATTCATGTTGTTCCTGCCAAATCGCAGCAACAGCAACAACAGCAGCAGCAACAAACACCCGGAAGCAGTGAACAGCAAGGCACACAGTCGGCAGAACTGAGCGGCGACAATATGTTTGTAAGGGTGGAAATCAGTAAACAAAATGTTTTCAGGGGCGAACAGATAATTTCAACCGTAAAGCTGTATGCAGACCCCAATATTCCCATTTCAGGTTTTGAAGAGGTAAACCTCCCCACTTATGAAGGTTTTTACACTCAGGATGTTGACATTCCCAACCAGATAAATTTTACCCGTGAAGTTTACAATAATCGTATATATCAGGTCGGGGTTCTTAAAAAAACAGTGCTCTTTCCGCAGCAAAACGGCACAATCACCATCAATCCTTTCAGTATGACGCTGCTGGTGCAGCAAAGGGTAAGGCAGCGCAGCTTTTTCGACGACTTTTTCAGCGGTGTTCAGACTGTCAGATCAACCATAACCAGCACACCCGTCAGAATAAATGTAAAGGATTTGCCGCCACAGCCATCTGCATTTTACGGCGGAGTGGGAAATTTCAACATCAGTTCGGAGTTGAGTTCAGACCATGTAACTTCCAACGATGCAGTTGTTTTGAAACTTACCATAAACGGAACCGGAAACCTCCGGCTTTTAAGAAATCCCGAATTATCGCTTCCGAGCGATTTTG
>CAZXTX010000354.1:0-3133 GCA_964643695.1 uncultured Mariniphaga sp.
TTTATCTGGGTTTTAACTCTTTTTTGATCAGCTTTCTGATTCATTTCAACCTGCTCTATCTGTAAATCCACAGTTACGTTTTTCAGCCTCGGTTCACTTCTTTGAATTGAATTTAAAACAGATTTTTTCAGTTGGTCTTTTAAAATGTGGGTATTGTAAATATTCTCAAAATCATATTCCGAAATTTCAGTGCCGAATAACGGATCATGTTTCACCTCATTGTATGAAGAAATTGTAATAAGATGAATCATATTGTGAATAGAGTTTTTCAAATCAACTCTTCGCACCATTTTCTGATTCATTATCTGACTTAACGGAACCGGTATATCCTGAAATTCAGCCACAACATTGTAAATTTATATAATTTAATCAGCAAGAAAACTGCGTTTTGTTTTTTGTTCTTTCACAAAAATGCTGGTTTCCCTCTTTTTACCAATATATGCAAGCGACTCGAGCTTGTCGAACAACTGGGAAATTATCTGAATAAATTCACCAAACTGCTCAACACTTACAATAATGTCGTAATGCAGATATTCAAAGTTAATACAGTAAACAAGCAGTTTTTCAAAGTCGCCCTGTTTAAGTTCGGTCCAGTTTATAAAATAATTGGAAAGCTCCTCTTTATCGGCAGCCGAAATTGAATCAATTGTGTTTCGTATCACTCTTGCAGCTCCGGCTATATAGATAAACAGAAAAACCGGTGGCAAATCCGGAATTTCCCATCTGAGCCTTAAATGATTTGCAGTTACATATCCAAGCAGGTTTTCAGATAGTGCATAAACAGACTTTGCCAGTGTGGTATCCTGATTTTTTTCATGTACTTTTCTGATAATGCTTATCAGGTCAAGCTCAAGTTTACTGAAGAATTTTTCAACCGACTCGGAAAATGACAATAACTCCATGCTGCTGTTTACAGTCATGCACGGCGGCAAATATTCCTCGTATATTTCCGGCACTCCGCGTTCAATCTTCATTTTTCCTAAGAAAAATGAATTTGGATGGTATCCCTCTTTTACAAGTATATCCTCAGAAATGATGTTTATTTTATAAGACGGAATTACAAACGGGTATCGCGGCGGATCTTCTTCGGCATTGAGTTCTCCGAAAGCCTGACGGTTAAATTCATCTACCGACAGCAAAATAAAATAATCACCGCCTTCACCTTTTGATGCTGCTTCAAGCTCTTTGCTGATATCAACCTCAAGCTCCGGAAGGTGCTGATCTTCTGAAACTTCAATTCGTGAGCCTCCCTCGCATACGGCGCGGCAATAAAAAATTTTCACTTTCAAAAAATTCTGATTATCAATTTTTATAACAGTTTTTACAGAGCTGTCCGCCTGCTTTCCAATTGGCAGCAACCCGTAGTTTTTACTGTTTATAAAAAGTGCACGGCCATCCTGAAGTTTTTCGGTAACAGCATTATTCTGCTGAATAAAATGCTCCTTACTGATATTCATACCGTTTTCCCAGTTAACATCCAAGTATTTCATTTTTGACGGCATAATTTCTTTTCTGATTTATAATTATAATATTGTGTTATACCCCAAAACCGGACTTTCGGTTTCAGTATCGGGGTTTAAAATAAATGCTCTGCGTTCCTTTCCGGGTAAAATATTTGTTTCAACATCAAGCTCAACAGGCACAAAATAACTGTAAAAGCTGCTTAGTAACAAATCAGCCTTACCGTTACTGAAAAAATCCTTAACCGGTGTCTGCTTTAAAGGCCCGATATTTACAATCAGCCTGCCGACAAATCCGGCAACTCTTTTGCCTGTTACGGTATTGTTTCCCAGACTGCTCATTCCAAGAACAGCACCTTTGTTAATTTCAATGCCATTAAAATTATCAGGCTCGGCGGTATCATGAGTTATGGATACTTTTTCCCCGATTATATTCTCAAGACATCTTGATGTCAATTCAAAATCTCCGGCAATGCGTCCTGCATGAGGAATATATTTAATAAGTCGGGATGCATAATAGTACGGAATTTCTTTATCAATTTTCCAGAACCCGGGAATCAGGCCGTTAAGGAAATCAATGTACAGATTTTTCAACTGTCTGTTTTCCTTTTGTATTACTCCGGTTTTCCGGTAAAAAATTTCATTTTCAAATGGCCTGAAAAACTTTCTGATCTCTTTTTCTTCCGCTTTAACCCTCATCGACTCTTTTGCCATATCACCACCGGAAACGCTTCTGCTTTCAGAAAAGCGGTGAAAAAGTGCCTCAGGCAGTGTATCATATATTCCGGCCCTGTTAAGAAACAGTGTGAAAGCCTCGTCACCGTTTTCAAAACTTTCTGTTTCACTATGGCTTATATCGGTTGACCATTTACGCTTTAATGTACCTTCCAAAGAAACTAAAATATCATTTTCGGAGAAACCTTCTTCCAGCATACACGACACAAGAAACTCTGCTTTCAGGTCAACAGGCAAAGAGTTGACAAACTCTATTTTTTGTTCCGGTTTCATCAGATTTTCAAAATTAATTCTTAAAGGTTTCAGTTAAAAACAGGCACAAACACTCTTTAAATGATTATGATTTATACATTTTTTGAGGCAAACAATTTAGAAAAATTTGACAACATAAAAAAAATGTTTTCAATAAAAATCATCGGAACAAAAAATCTGAAGGATTTATCCCAACCTTAAACGAATCGATTGGCCTGCCAGACTGTGAATAACGGTAAACAACAGCATCCTGTGTATAGTCAATTGCATCTGCTACGTAAATATCACCGTTTTCAGGATTAACTACCAGACTGTAAAACAATTTTCTATTCTGCGGAATGAAAGGCGAATCAGGAAGGTGACGGTCTGCAACATGCATTTTAAACACCCCGCCGTTGAGAAAATAAACGGTATCGCCGGTCCGGTTAAGTTGCAATCCTGATGTAAATATACCTTCCCCGAATCTGTAAATCTGCTCTGTAGTTCGCGTTTCAGGGTCAATACGCACAAGTGATGACGGCACATCACCTTCAGTTTTATCATAATTTCCGCCGCACAGCACCCATATTTTCCCGTTTTTATCGATTTTTATGTCTTTGGGTTGTAACGGCACCTTTATTTTATCTTCAAGCCGGTCAGTTTCTGCATCTATTACAAGTATGTGCCCGCCGTTTACCCAGTGCGAA
>CAZXTX010000355.1:0-3121 GCA_964643695.1 uncultured Mariniphaga sp.
CCATTTGCTGGGTATCTTCCTCATTGTCAACTGCCGCACCCACTGCACCAAGCAGCGAGCTGTACATAAGATAACCTGCTAAAAAATAGAAGATAAACGTAAAAATTATAAGCGGCAAATTCAAGTTTCCGATAAGTTCCAACACCTCTGCTACCTGATTCTGAGCCGCAACTTCCTGCATTCCGGGTGACATTGCCTGCTGGCTTTCCATCAGGCTCTGTCCCATTTGCTGAGCCGACTCGGGTGAGAGAAGGAACTGCGCAGCACCAATACCGACAAATCCCAATATAATCCAAATGGCAACCTGTGTGAGGCCAACAAGGGCAGTTCCAATTATCTTGCCCGCCATCAGCTGATAAGGTTTAACCGAAGAGATAATCACTTCCACAATTCTGTTTTTCTTCTCTTCCATAACACTGCGCATAACCATGGAACCATACATAAAAACAAAAAAGTATATAATAAAACCCATGGCATAGCTTGCAATAAATGCAACATTTGAGGAGCTCTTTTTAGTTTCGCCGGTTTTTTCCGAAACTTTCAGAGTATTTAGCTTAACAGTGGTTCGCGTGGCGGCTAAACGCTCTTCCAAATCGTCAATTCCGGTTTCCTCAATAATTTTCTGCCGTTTGGTATTCTCAATATGACGACCCAGTTTTCTGGAAATGGATTCTGTAAACTCAATGGGAATCTGCTTTTCGGAAATGAGCTGAGCTGCATTTAACGAATAAATATTTTCAGGAATATATAGCAGTGCATAAAAACCGGACTCTTTCAGTTCCGATTTAATTTTGTCATATTCGGTTTTGGGAATAAAGTGATATTTGGTATATCCTTCCTGCTCAAATTCACCCAGGAAAAGTGAAGACTCATCATAAACCGCAATAACTCTCTCCTCTTTGTCATCATATAACGAGAGTACAATTATTAGTGCAAACATTCCCACAAATAAAAGCGGAACCAGAATTGTCAAAATAATAAAGGATTTCTTTTTTACCCTTTTTAAATATTCCTGCTGAAGTATCAGTAATGTTTTATTCATGGTTTTACTGTTTGATTTGTAAATTATCCGATTCCTGAACTGCTTTTATAAACACATCATTCATTCCCGGAATTATCTCTTCGAATGACACTATTTCAGCAACCTGCATAAGTGCATTAAGCAGAATATTATTTGAATTACCATTGTCATACTGAACTTTTAAATGACTTACTTTCTCAGAATCACTATGTCCAAGAATTTTAAAACGGTTATCGAGTGCCCTGCTGACACTGCCGAAATCGCCCCTGTAGTTTACTTCAAAAATGTTTGATTTATATCTTTCACGAATTTCACCGGTGGGGCCGTCCACAATTTTCACCGACTTGTTGATCAGGGCTATATGGTCGCAAAGTTCCTCAACAGAACCCATATTGTGAGTTGAAAATATAATTGTGGCACCTTCGTCCCTAAGCCTGAGAATTTCCTGCTTTAAAAGATTGGTGTTAATCGGGTCAAATCCGCTGAAAGGCTCATCAAAAATTAAGAGTCTGGGATTATGTACAACAGTTGTAACAAACTGCACTTTCTGCTGCATTCCCTTTGAAAGTTCTTCCACTTTTTTATTCCACCACTCCTTCATTTCAAACCGCTCAAACCACAGTTTAAGACTTTTAAGGGCATCCCGTCTGGTCATTCCTTTAAGCTGTGCAAGATATACAGCCTGCTCACCAACTTTCATCTTTTTGTAAAGGCCGCGCTCTTCCGGCAAATATCCGATATTGGCCACATCACTCTGACGCATTTTTTTTCCTTCAAGAAACAGTTCGCCCCGATCAGGTGCCGTAATCTGATTTATAATCCTGATTAAAGTGGTCTTCCCCGCTCCGTTAGGGCCCAATAAACCAAAAATACTCTGTTCCTTAACCGAAATACTCACATCTGTCAGCGCACGCGTTGTTGCAAAAACCTTGTTTACATTTTCAGCACTGAAAAATTCCATTGTAAATTTTTTATAGTTGCGCAATTTATAATTTTTATAAATAACGGTATCCAAAAATTAACAAAACAGTATTAAAATTACAATATATTTATAGCTAAATCAATTTGAACACGATTGACATTCAGATTAAAATAATGGCGAAGTCAGTAACAGGGTTAAAACTGAGAGGCAATTGATAATTGACAATTGACAGTTGACAATGAAAAGTTATTTTGTGAAACAGCAGGAAAAGGAAAGTGGTTATTTGTGGATACTTTTTAACAGCAAAAGCAACATTCCGGCGTGAGGTGCAGAGCACCGTCATCTTTTTAGAATCGGAATAATAAAGAAAGCCAGAGATACGTAGTACCGAAATATAAAATTAAATAATTGACAGTTAACAATGAAAAATTATTTTAAAAAGCTACTAAAGATAAGATTGCTTCACTCACTCCGTTCGTTCGCAATGACGTGGTTTAACGGGTATTACCCGGCTGTCCGGCAGATTATGAATTAAAAATCGTCAACATGTGGACAGCCTGATTGTCATCACAATTGTCGTCACTGCGAGGAGCGAAGCGACGAGGTTTACCTGCCCTTTGGCAGGTAGTCTTCTTGGTTTCAACCACAAAATCACATCCGGCGAAAGGTGCGGAGTACCGTCATATTTGTAGAATTGGAATTACAAAATAAATCAGAGGTACGTAGTACCGAAACATTGTTTTAACCACAGACCTGCCCGATGCAGGCGGGGTACACAGAGTACCACAGAGGTTGTTTTCTTCATCGCTTTGACGTTAACAGAGCCTGTTCCGGCTTGTTGAAAAAATTTATATGCTGACAAATCAATATTACCGGGGCAGAGAGTATTCGTCCCCCTTTAATTGTAAAAGATGAATCGGAGTGCTTTTTCCAATATTAAAGGGGGATTTAGGGGTATTGTGAATTTGATTTTCAATCAATAAAAACATTCAGTTTCTTTTGCAGTTTGCGGTATTGAATCCCCCTTGTCTTCCCCCTTTGGAATTCATCAGCTGTTTTTCATGGCATTACAGCATCCAAAGGGGGATAGGTACTGAACAATCACTTTCGTTTCATTAGAACCTCGTCCCCCTTTGAACACTAATAAAATCTAAAAGTACAATGTCGTATTCAAAGGG
>CAZXTX010000356.1:0-3101 GCA_964643695.1 uncultured Mariniphaga sp.
GTTGCAACAACTGTAAGTGTCTTATTCAGTTCGTTTTGTGTCTGTTCAATCATGGAATCTGCCAGTCCGGCAAATCCGCATACAACACCCGACTGAATTGCATGAATCGTATTTTTTCCCAATACCGAAGGCGGTTTTGTTAAATGAATCTGAGGCAGCTGTGCCGTTTTTCCTGCAAGGGCAGTAACGGCAGTCTGCAATCCGGGAGCAATGGCAACACCTTCAATCTGTCCTTTTTCACCAATGGTTGTAAAAGTAAGTGCTGTGCCAAAATCAATCACCATTGTAAAATCACCATACTTTTTGTAAGCAGCAATTGAATTGGAAACCAAATCGGTACCGATTTCATACGGATTGATGATTTTTATGGGAAGCCTGGAATATATTTCAGGACTCACAACCGTAATTTTTACACCGCTGAACAATCCTGAAAGCATTTCAATAAAAGGATGAAGGAGAGATGGAACCACACTGCTTAAAATAATTTTTTCAACTTTGGGCAGATGCTTATTCCCGCCTGTGAGCAATGACCGGAAAATAACTTCATACTCATCCGCCATTTTTTTTGCATCGGTCTGAATGCGCCAGTGATTCAGCCATTTCCCATTGTTATATATGCCAAAAACAATGTTTGTGTTTCCAATATCGGTAGCCAGTAACATTTTTACTTATATGTGAAAAGTTAATAAGCGAAAGTAGTGATAAAAAACTTTTCAGAAACAAACTTAACCGATTATCTTTTTTATCACACTTTTTAAGGCTGATTTTATTACCTTGCGAAAAATAATTTTTCAGAAAATGGCAAGTGTAAAGAGTTTTAAGAAAGATATTGATACTCTGATGTCAATGGCTTTAAGTGATTGTTTTTTTGTTTTGGAATACAATTCAAAGGTTGATGAAAAGGCTGTAATGGAAATTGCATCCGGAATTATAAAAAAGCACCGTGAATTTCGTGTAAAAGCTAACAGACCCAAAAAAAGAGATGACCGTAAAATGGTGAAAAAATTTTACAGGGATTTGGCACATGAAGCTTTTGAAGCAGCTGACAATGCTTTGGAAGCTCTTTCGGCTGAAGTTAAAAAGGCGGCTGAATAAAACCGGAATCCTTTGGTAAGTAAGTAAGTGAACTCTGTTATTTTCAGGCTTTATCATATAAAACATAAATCCGGAAAATTACAACCTGAAACCGCAAAAGAGCTGTTTTGTAATTACAGTTTTTAACTGAAGCTATGCCGGCAGTAAAAGGTGTATAATGATTAACACTGACAAGGGTTGTCAGTGATAGTGTGTTATATTCCGTTACAGATTTTAAATTAAACACACAAAAATATTATTAATTTTGTGCCGTTCTATATTACAGATAAATTTTTCAAAATGAACGAAATTGAAGCTCAAAAACTAAAAAGCAGAGAGCGCATAAACAATATTATTGTAATTGTGCTTGCATTAATTCTTGCAGTTGTAGCTACATTGTATTTTATGCAAAACCGTGAGCACAGGGTAATTGTAAAAGAGCTCAGCAGCGAGAAGGATTCAATACAAATACAGCTGAATAAACTTGTTGTAAGTTATGATTCGCTTCAAACAGAGAATGATACAATAAACGAACAGATTTTTGTTGCACAGGCAAAAGTAAAGGATTTAATGCTTGAAGTTGAACAAACCAAAAAGGTTAGTCTGGAAAAAATCAACTCATATCAGAAACAGGTTACCACGTTGCGCGGTATAATGCGCGATTTTGTTGTTCAGATTGACTCTTTAAACAGACGTAATCAGGAGTTGCTGGCTGAAAATCTTGAAGTAAAGGAGCAGTTTAAACGTTCAGAAACAGAGAAACAACAGCTTAGTCAGGAGAAACAGCAGCTTGAGCGAAACCTTGAAAGGGCAGCCAGGCTTCAGGTGCGTGAAATTATGGCTGAGGCACTCAATCCGAGGAATAAGGAAACACGTTTTGCAAACCGTGCACAGCGAATCAGAATCTATTTTATAATAAACGAAAATATTACGGCACGCCGGGGAACCAAGGATATTTATGTGCGGATTATGCGCCCCGACCAGTTGTTAATGAGCAAGTCAGCCGACAATCTGTTTAAATTTGAGGATTTAAGAATTCAGTATTCCGCAATGCGCGAAGTGGTTTATGAAGGCCATGATTTGCCGGTTGCAATTTTTTGGGACAACACCAATGAGGCTGAGTTTATGACCGGTACATACACAATTGACCTTTTTGCCGATGGTACTAATATCGGAACCACCACGCTGGAACTGAGGTAAAAGATACTTTCTGCCGAATAGCAGAATATTTTTACTGAAACAGCTTTTCAGATTGTTGTATCTTCACTAATAAATCTGAGATTTCGTTTTAACCCGTTGTATCCTGTTCGTTTTACAGCCGAATTTTTAAAAAGCTCGTTAAAAAGAGGTTTTTCCATTTGATGCCATTCCGATTTAGTGAGGCTGAGCAGTTTTGGGGCAGGCTGAAAACTTTCTTCGTTATGCGGTTCCGATTTCAGGTTCCACGGACAAACATCCTGACAAATATCACAGCCGAAAACCCTGTTTTTAAACTGCCCTTTCAGGTTTTCATCCAGGTCGCCTCTGAGTTCAATTGTCTGGTATGAAATACATTTCCGGGCATCCACCACACCGTTGGCAACAATTGCTCCGGTAGGACAGGCATCGATGCAGCGCGTGCAGGTTCCGCAATGGTCGGCAGCCTGCTTCGGTATATCATACGGAAGTTCAATATCGATAAAAAGCTCACCAATGAAAAAGAAGCTGCCATGCTCAACCGATATCAGGTTGCTGTTTTTTCCTACCCATCCGAGGCCGGCGCGGCGGGCAAGCGAACGTTCAAGTACGGGGGCAGAATCAACAAACGGCCGACCATTGCAGGGGGCGATAGTTTCGTTGATAAAACCCAGCAGATTTCTGAGTTTGTCTTTCATTACAAAATGGTAATCTGTACCGTAAGCATACTTTGAAAGTACCGGTGCTTCAGGGTCTGTCTGGGTTTCTGAGGGGAAATAGTTTTGAAGAACGACAATAATGGTTTTTGTATTTTCGAGCAGCAGAGAGGGATCGAAACGTTTTTCAATGTT
>CAZXTX010000357.1:0-3099 GCA_964643695.1 uncultured Mariniphaga sp.
ATAATATCATCGGGAGTGATATCCGGGTCGGTTATATGATATTGTGCCTGCAGATAAAACTCGTTTCGTTTTTTTAACGATTCATTGATAAAACTGATAAGTTCATCTTCCTGTTTCCCTTTAATAAGCGGACGTTCGGTTTTTGAATCGGTAAGTCTTTTTGCAAGAATGACAGGGTCAATGTTAAGAAAAACGGTTTTGCCGGTTTTGTTCATCAGCCGGATATTATCGAAAAAACATGGTGCCCCGCCACCGGTGGCAATAACAACATTGGTAAATTCAGAAAGTTCCTGAAGGGCTTTCTGCTCTTTTTTGCGAAATGAATCTTCACCTTCTTCGGCAAAAATTTGGGCAACTGTTTTGCAGTTTCGTTCTTCAATATAATTGTCCATGTCAATAAACTGAAGTCCCGAATGTTCTGCAAGCTTCCGGCCAAGTGTTGTTTTGCCGCTTCCCATATATCCAATCAGGTAAATTCGCATATTTTAAATTTTAAAACCGGAGGTTAAAACAATGACATTTGATCAGGGTCTTTTTCCTTTCCCGGCCTTTTTATTTCAAACGGAATGTCACTGTAGTCGTCTGATGACTTCTGCTCCTCCTTTTCATCGGGGGTTTTTTCAGTTTTTTCGTATTCGTCACGAATTACCGGTTCAAGTTCCTTTACATTTTCAATATTGTAATTAGAGAGCCTTTTTCCTTTTGCCTTCCACGATTTTACTCCGATAAATTCGGCAATTTCAATAATTTCATTTTCACGTTCCGAATGTGCTCCTCCAAATTCTATTTCAAGCCTCGGATACCTTACCCAGGTAATGCTTATCAGTTTATTGTCCGGGTTATCGCCGATGAACCGGATTCGTTTTCCTTCCTGTTCATTAATTTCGAATCTTTTTACATAGTAGTATTCCTGTTCGGCATCATAATATACCACTGACAGAATTTTGCTGTCATCAAATTTTTCAATGGTTAAAATACCTGTATCAAAGTGATTGGTAAGGTCAAAGCTGTGAAGTTGAAATTCTCCGTTTTTGTATAAAACGAGAATAGTATCTTCGCCCGAGAATTCACCTAAAAATTTTCCGCGGCTGTCGGCATTTAGTTTCAGAACATCCGGGTCGAACCATATTTTTCTTCCGCCCAGTGTGGAAAGCCCTTTCTCCTTAAGTGATATTTTATGCACATCGTATTTTGTAAGTATATTTCCCATGGCTTGCCTTCCTTTAATTGCAAGTTCACTCAGGTCCACTTCAAAATCGAGTTTTTTGAGTCTCGGTTTGGGTTTCAGTACAATTCTGAGTGTTTCGGCCTCGCCGTTCGGGTTTGCCGTGAAATATGTAATTCTCGACCCCGGTGTTCCTCTTGTAACATCATATTCCTTATCGCGAGTTACGCCGGTAACCGGAAAGCGTTTCATATAAGTGAATCCTGTTTTGCCATCGCGGTAAACGACATTGAATATTGTGCGTTTGTCGTCCCGCTTAAAGACTGCAAGATAAAGCGGATTTTTTCCGATAAATGCTTTTTCAGAAACTTTTGTAACGAAATAGGTACCGTCCCGTCTGAAAACAATTATATCGTCAATATCGGAACAGTCGCAAACATATTCGTCTTTTTTAAGGCCGGTTCCCATAAAACCTTCCTTGCGGTCAACATACAGTTTTTCATTATTCACCACAACCTTGCTGGCAACAATGTTTTCAAAACTTCTGAGTTCGGTTTTTCTGCCGCGCCCTTTACCGTATTTTTCTTTTAAGTGTTTAAACCAGCGGATAGTGAATGGTACAATATTTCCGATATTATGCAGAACATCTTCAATTTCATCTTCGATGGAAAGAATATTTTCTTCGGCTTTTACTGCATTAAATTTCAGTATTCTTGCCATTCTTATTTCCATCAGCCTGAGGATGTCGTCACGTGTAATTTCCCTTCTGAATTTCGGTTTCCACGGATCAAGCCTTTTATCGATATGAGCAACCGCCTGATCCATATTTTCGGAATCCTCAAATTTTTTGTCTTTATATATTCTCTCTTCAATGAATATTTTTTCGAGAGATGCAAAATGCCATGCTTCCTCTAATTCTGCTTTTTTAATTTCTAGCTCTAATTTTAGTAGATTCAGGGTAATGTCTGCTGACCGTTTGAGAATTTCCGTAACTCCGATAAAATGCGGTTTGTCGTTTTCTATTATACAGGAATTTGGTGAAAGTGAAACCTCACAGTCGGTGAAAGCATACAGTGCATCAATGGTTTTATCGGATGAAACACCGGGTGCAAGGTGCACTAAAATTTCCACGTCTGCGGCGGTGTTGTCATCAATCTTTCTGATTTTAATTTTTCCTGAATCGTTGGCTTTTATAATCGATTCGATAAGGGTGGTTGTGGTTTTTCCAAACGGAATTTCGGTAATAACAAGTGTTCTGTTGTCCTGTTTGTCAATTTTTGCCCTTACTTTTATTGAACCGCCCCTGAGTCCGTCGTTATATTTGCTGCAATCGGCAAAACCACCTGTCGGGAAATCGGGAAACAGCTCAAATTCTTCATTTTTCAGATGAGCAACAGCAGCATCAATCAGTTCATTGAAGTTGTGCGGAAATATTTTGGAAGCCAGCCCCACTGCAATTCCGTCAACGCCCTGTGCCAGCAGCAGCGGAAACTTGGAAGGCAGTACAACTGGTTCCTTTTTTCTGCCGTCATAAGAAAGTTTCCAGTCGGTTGTTTTAGGGTTGAAAAGAACTTCAAGTGCAAACTTTGTCAGTCGTGCCTCAATATAGCGCGGAGCTGCAGCACCATCGCCGGTGAGTGTGTTACCCCAGTTTCCCTGAGTGTCTATAAGCAGTTCTTTTTGTCCTAACTGAACAATTGCATCGCCAATTGAAGCATCGCCGTGCGGATGATACTGCATTGTCTGCCCGATGATGTTGGCAACCTTGTTATAGCGTCCGTCATCCATTTCGCGCATGGCGTGCATAATGCGCCGCTGAACGGGTTTGAGCCCGTCGTTTACATACGGAACAGCCCGTTCAAGAATTACATAAGAAGCATAGTCAAGAAACCAGTTGCGGTACATTCCCGGCAAATAGGTGATTTCATCTTTAA
>CAZXTX010000358.1:0-3087 GCA_964643695.1 uncultured Mariniphaga sp.
GTTGTGCTTCCTCAAACTGCATCATTTTAGACATCTGTTCCATGCGCTGTTCCAGATGCCTGATAACACCCGAAACGTTACCTTTCAGAATATCGGTTATCTCCTCAATTCCGCGGTTGTATTTCTCTTCCGAAATCAGGCCCTCGCACGGCCCTTCGCAGTTACCAATATGATATTCGAGACAAACTTTATATTTTCCTGATTTTATGTTCTTTTGAGTAAGTTTATAATTGCAGGTTCTTATTTTATATTCTGTTCTGAACAGCTCCAGCAGAGTGTTTACGGTATGTACAGAGGTATAGGGACCAAAGTACTTTGAACCGTCCCTGATTAAATTCCTGGTTTTAAATACTCTCGGGAACGGCTCGTTTTTAATACATATCCACGGATAGCTCTTGTCATCTTTAAGCCGGATGTTGTAGCGGGGCTGATACTTTTTAATAAGATTGTTTTCAAGCAGCAGCGCATCCTGCTCCGTTTCCACAACCATATGCCTGATATCTGCTATTCTACGGACAAGTATGGCAGTTTTGCGGTTGTCATGTGTTTTTATAAAATAGCTCGAAACTCTTTTTTTGATATTTTTTGCCTTACCGATATATATAATTTTACCGGAGGAGTTATAAAACTGATAGATTCCCGGTTTTGAGGGAAGAACAGCAATCAGACTCCTGAGATATTCCGAATTATTTTTACCGGCACTGTTCATTTCAATATTTCACCAGAATGTGAGGTTCCATCTCTTTTATTATATTTTTATGAGGAGTAGTTATAAATTCCAGATCACAAATAAAACTGAAAAAAATATTATTTACTCCTGCATCTTTCACCATTTTATATACAGCATAAGCAGTTCCGCCGGTTGCAAGCAAATCGTCGTGTATCAGCACCACATCATCTTCAGTAAGTGCGTCCCGGTGCATTTCTATGGTAGCGGTTCCGTACTCCAGATCATATGATTCAGAAAATTTATCAGCCGGAAGCTTTCCCTTTTTTCTTGCCGGCACAAAACCTGCATTAAACATTCCTGCCAAGGCACCGCCGAGAATAAACCCACGCGACTCAATGCCCAGCACTTTTGTAATCTGCTTATCCCTGAACTCTTCATAAATCTCATTCGCTGCAAAATAAAACGCATCGCCACTCTTCAAAAGGGTGGTAATATCTTTAAAACTTATTCCTTTAGCCGGGAAATCTGCAATCTCCCTGATTTTACTCTTTAAATTCATTTTTGCTTATTATAATTGTTCCACGTGAAACAAAACTATCTGCCAAGCAAAATTAATAAAACATTTATATCGGCAGGTGAAACACCGGAAATCCTTTTTGCCTGGCCAATAGTTTTAGGATTAATTTTTGAAAGTTTTTCGCGAGCCTCAATTGACAATGAATTTAATTTATCATAATCAAATTTATTTTCAATATTGATGTATTCAAGTTTGCTGAGTTTTTCGGCAAGTGCTTTTTCACGATTTATATAACCTTCATATTTTATGGAAATTTCTGCACCTTCAATAATTTCGGTTTTTCTGTTGTCGGGAACCCCTCTGAGAAACGTTTTAAACGGGGTAATGGTCGAAACGAGATCAAATATCGAAATCTGAGGGCGTAAAACAAGGTCAATTAATTTGACTCCCTGTTTTAATTCTGTTGTTCCTTTACTCGTAAGTAACTGATTTACAAACTGTGGCTTAACACTGAACTTTTTTGTAAACTCAATTATTTCGGAAATAAAGCGATATTTTTCATCCATTAATTTTTTTCGTTCTGGAGAAGCAAGACCGAGATTATACGATTTTTCGGTTAATCTAATGTCGGCATTGTCCTGACGAAGCAAAATTCTGAATTCAGCACGACTGGTAAACATTCTATATGGTTCATCAACACCCTTAGTAATTAAGTCGTCAATCAGCACACCAATATATGCCTCGTCACGCATAAGAATAAATTCCTTACCGGGAGAGTGACAATTGAGATGTGCATTTATTCCGGCAATTATTCCCTGGGCTCCTGCTTCCTCATAACCGGTAGTTCCGTTAATCTGTCCGGCAAAAAAGAGATTTTTTACAAGCTTTGTTTCAAGAGTCGGCAAAAGTTGTGTCGGCTCAAAATAATCGTACTCAATTGCATACCCGGGACGGAAAATTTTTGCATTCTCCAAACCGGAAACTTTTCGCAAAGCCTGATACTGTACCTGCCAGGGAAGTGATGATGAAAAACCGTTCAGATAATATTCATTGGTCTTTTCACCTTCGGGCTCAAGAAACAGCTGATGCTGCTCTTTTTCAGCAAAAGTCACAAGTTTCGCCTCGATGCTTGGACAATATCGCGGACCAAGACTCTGAATCGTTCCGTCAAACATTGGCGAAAACTCAAAACCTGTTTCAAGTTCGGAATGCACATCGGGATTTGTATAGGTAACCCAGCAGGAACGCTGCTTCAATGTGGAATTTGTATCCGTTAAATATGAAAATTTGTAATGAGTATCGTCTCCCTTTTGCTCGGTAAGTTTTGAAAAATCGATAGTTCTGCCGTCAACACGAACGGGCGTTCCGGTTTTTAGCCGGCCGGTTTTAAATCCTGAATCAAAAAGCTGATCCGACAAATTATATGAAGCAGCTTCACCGATTCTGCCGCCTTTCATCTGGGAGGAACCCACATGTATCAAGCCGTTCAAAAAAGTACCGTTGGTCAGAATAACGGTTTTTGAAAAAAACTCGACTCCTATCTTTGTTCTTACACCTTTTACTTCATTGTTTTCGAAAATCAGTGAAGTTACCGCATCCTGCCATAGATCCAAATTATCGATATTTTCAAGGGTTTCACGCCACAGTTCGGTAAACCTGAAACGGTCGTTTTGCGATCTGGGACTCCACATTGCAGGTCCTTTTGAAAGATTGAGCATCCGAAACTGAATTGTGGTTTTATCTGAAATAATTCCCGAATAGCCACCCAAAGCATCAATTTCTCGAACTATCTGACCCTTTGCAACACCGCCCATTGCCGGATTACACGACATCTGGGCATATTTAGTCATATCCATGGTAATAAGAAGGGTTTTGGATCCGAGATTTGCCGCTGCTGCAG
>CAZXTX010000359.1:0-3075 GCA_964643695.1 uncultured Mariniphaga sp.
GGGCAGTTGGTGACAGGATTGGTATAAGTTGCGGTAAATGTGGTGGTTTCATTTATCTGTACACCCGCAGGGTTTTGCTCGGTTGATGTCCACGAAGAAGTGTCGGAAGTCCAGAGGATATTGGTAGGCAACGCAGGTGTTCCTGAAATTTTTACATTATCAACAGCCCAGTATCTGTCATTAGTGGCAACATATCTGAAACGAATCCTAAAATTTGAAAGACCTATATATGCACTTAAATCTAATTGTTGATATTCAAAATTGGTTCTTGTTCCATGAGTATTATTTGGATTATATTCCAGTGGATTGGTAACAAGCTGTGCCCATGTTGAACCTCCGTTTGTAGAAATATCAACATATGCATAGTCTCCCTGATTAGCACCTCTGTCTAAATAATAATCATAAAATTCTAACTGAAGGCTGGTATATCCTTCTGTATTCATTGCCGGGCTTTCCAAAGTAGTTAAAGTATTTCCCGAGCCCTGAGCCTGGCTGTTTGCCATATAAAATAGCGAGTTGTCATTTGAACGTATTTGTCCACCATAATTATAATTGTGTTCCCTGACAGTCCAGCGTGCATTTGCAAAAGAACCACCGGTTGAAGAATTTGTTGTGGTCCATCCGTTTGGTCCATCTGTACTTCCTGCTGATGCTGAGTTAAACGTTTCTTCCAAAAGAACCGGTGGCTTTGTCTGGATAATATCAGAAAAGGAAAACAGGTCAACGCTTTCGTTAGGGCACACTTCAATTTCAGAAGCCCATGCAGTTACTTCAGGTTCAGGAATTACCACAACTACAATTGGATATGTAATCGGGTTTTCACAATTGTTTGAACTTAAAGTATATAAATATGTAACACCAAGATAATTTTGAGTCTCATTTATTAGTACTTCATTCGGATTCCCCTTGCCTGAAGCAGGCAGATTTTTTATTCCCGGCACAGCAGGCCTTGTCCATGAAAACTCAGTACCTGAAGTTGGGCTGGTAGGTTCATAAGAAAATACCGAATTGCTGCAAATGTCAGGTGGAGTATAATTATTTAACACCGGCGGTTTTGTTACCATAATCACAACCTCCTGTACATTTGTACAACCATTGGCAGTAAGTGTATAAGTATAAACCACAGGAATAGGATCGTCAGTAGTATTAATTAAATATTCATCAGGATTATCAGTCCCTTCGGCATAGGGGTTACTGATACCCGGGACTTCTTCCCTTGTCCATGAAAAAGTGGTACCCGGTATAGTACTTTCCGGATGATATGTGAAATAATCATTGCTGCAAATACCTGATGGAAAAAGCGGAGTTGTCAGTTCAGGAGATGGTTTTACCGTTACAACAACCGTATCGGGCTGAAGATTGGTACAGCCTCCTCCCTCTTTTACACTCACTAAATTGTAACTGAACGTTCCGCTTACATCTGTCGGCGCAGGAACAACCGCAATGTTTCCGGCAGCGGTTACCTGCTGGTCCGGCCCGCCGTTAATATTGTAAACAAATGTGTATGGTGCTGCTCCTCCGGTGGCGGTAAATGTAATTTCAGGCTCATCGCCAAACTGGCAGACAATATCCGGATCGGCAGAAACGGTTGCTGTTGCCGCAGGGTTTACGGTTATGGGCAAATTCAAAACAGAACCCGTACATCCGGCCCTTTCGGCAGAAATATGAAAAGTTATCACAGCCGGTGTTGAGGAGTTGTTTATGAGTGTCTGTTCAAAAACAGTAATAATTGTGTCGGCACCGGTTGTTGCTCCGGAAACACTTCCTGAAGTAACGGTATATGTCCAGCTGTAGCGCACATCGGGCACCTGGCTCGAAATCATTACAGAAGTGGTGCCTCCCGAACAGATTGTCTGCCCGAATGGTGTGGCCATAACATTTGGCAGCTGATGAACCGTAATGGTGAATGTTACGGGTTGTCCGGCACAATCATTGGCTTTTGGGGTAATTGTTACGGTTGAAGTGCCCGGCACACCGGTAAAGAATGAAGGAATTGAAGTGACATTTGTCCTGCTTGTCAAACCAATGGCAGGATTGCTAACGGTCAGGTCAAAAACCACACCCGACGGTTCTCCGGTAAGAGGAATCACAGGAGTTTGCACACCAAGGCAGTATTCCAAATCTTCCGGCTGGTCGGCAACAGGCTCAGGATAAACGGTTATTGTGGCTGTTTCGGGAATCAGCAGTGCAGTGAGGCATGAATGGGCATCGGTTACGCTTGTTATTTCCCAGGTAAATGTTCCGGGAGTGCCGGTTGGTGCAAAAATTGAAACATAATCCTGATTTACAGGAGTGGTTACCGTCTGAAACGAACCGCCGTTCATACTGTAAATGAAAGTGTAGGGTGCCTCGCCGCCGGTGCCGTTCAGCCTGATCTCAGGCTCATTGTCATTCTGACACACCTCCGTTAAACCGTTCACGCTTATAAATGCATCCGGGTTTGAATTAATGGTTATGGTGGCAGTTTGTCCGGTAATACCGGCGGTACATTTAGTAGAGGTTCCGTCTTCCACACCGGTCAGTTCATAAATAAATACTCCGTCAACCGATGTCGGCGCAAACACTACAGCATTGCTTGCCCCCGATGTGGTTTTTACGGTTTGGGGCGTTCCGCCGTTAATGGTGTAAGTAAATGTGTATGGCGGCATTCCGCCCGAGCCGGTAAACAGTATAACCGGTTCATCATCATTTAGGCAGACTGTTTCATCGCCGCTTATGACGGCTGTGGGCGAAGGATTTACATTTATGGTTGCAGAGCCGGAAACGGTACCGGTGCAGTTGGCATCGCTCACGACAGTTAATGTGTAGGTTGTGGCAGCCGCCGGTGAAATCTGAATGGTAAACGGGCTTACGGTAATACCGGTTTCGGTATCCGTGGTTGTGCCGTCGGTCCAGGTGATGCTCCACGGGGCGGTGCCGGTCAGGTCAACAGTCAGGTCGGCAGTTTCGCCGTTGCAGATTGTCTTGTCACCGCTGATTTCCGCTGTGGGCAGATCGTTTACGGATATAACGGCAGAACCGGAAACTGAGCCGTCGCAATTTGCATCTTTTACCTCTTTTAATGTGTAGGTTGTG
>CAZXTX010000360.1:0-3073 GCA_964643695.1 uncultured Mariniphaga sp.
TATTTTAGTGGATGATTTAGGATGGGCAGACTTTTCTAAACCTTTGGATACTAAATTTCCTGATGCTTGTTGTAGCTTTTTTGAAACGCCAAATATGAACAGTTTAGCTGAACAAGGAATCTATTTTGCAAATGCTTATTCACCAGCACCAATTTGTACTCCTACTCGGAGAAGTATTCAATATGGTATGACACCAGCTCGGCAGCGTGGTACAGAATTTATTGGGGATTTTACAGGGGAAGGTCATCATGCTATTGCTGAATATATCAAATTTGCAGACCAATCATATCGATGTGCAGTATTTGGCAAATGGGGAGAAGTTATGGATGGTACTTGGGGGAATGAAAACATTAATATCAGACCCGATAAATTAGGTTATGACGAAAGTGATGGTCCACATACCGGAAATAAAACAGGTACTTTTTATCATCATTCGCTAGGTATTGAGCAGGTAAAGCGCAATTACAATATAGAAGCTGATTTAGATCCAAAACGAACATTTTCAGTAACAGAAAAAGCTATTGATTTTATAAAACGCCAGGTGAATGATAATCATCCTTTTTTTCTTCAAATTAATTATTATGCAATTCATACAGCACATCAAGCACTCCAGGTAACAATTGATAAGTATACAAAAAAGCCTGACCCTGACCGAGAAGTATACAGAGGAGTTGGACCTATGTTAGAAGATTTGGACTCTGCTATTGGAAAAATAATTCAAACTCTTAAGGAAATGGGAGTAAATAGTAATACTTATATATTTTTTTCTTCTGATAATGGGGGAGAACGTGTATTTAATAAGGAGTCTATTGGTGAAAGAAGAATTCATAGTCGAAATTATCCGTTAAAAGATTTTAAAGGTACACTTTATGAAGGAGGGATTAGAGTTCCATTTATTGTTTGTGGTCCTGGCATTGATTCAGATATTATATGTAATGAGCCGGTTGCACTTTTCGATTTGTTGCCAACTTTTTATGAGTTAGCTGGTGGTAAACAAACTTTGCCTAAAAATATTGATGGTTCCAGTTTGAAAAAATTATTAAAAAATTCTGGGAATGGGAAAATTCACAGGGATATACCAGGTCTTATTTTTCATCGTCCTCTTGGAAAAATGTTTTCCCAATCAGCCATAAGAATAGATGATTATAAATTGGTATTGACCTGGAAAGGTCCTTGGCAAGTAGGAAAATATGAACTGTTTAACCTTTCTAAAGATATTGAAGAAAAACAGAATTTAGTTAAAGAGATGCCTGAAAAAACAGAAATTATGACCAATGTCCTTATTAATTATCTTCGCAAAGTTAATGCAGAAACAGCACGATTAGCTGAGGGCATGAATGATAATTGAAAACACAAAGATTATGAATTTAAAATTTAAGTTTTTCATTAATGTTTTAATAGTAGGTTTACTTACAATTAGTTGTAAAAAAAATGACAATAAAATACAACAACCTAATATTATTTATATTATGACAGATGATCATGGTTATCAGGCTGTCAGTGTATATGGATACGGGCTTAATGAAACCCCCAATATAGATAGACTTGCACACGAAGGAGCAATTTTTACTCGTGCTACAGTTACTAATTCACTTTGTGCACCCAGTAGGGCAGTTTTATTAACCGGAAAACACAGTTTTGCAAATGGAAAGGTTGATAATGTTCAACCATTTGATTGGAATCAGCCTAACTTTCCTAAACTTATGCAGGCTAATGGTTATCAAACAGCAATGATTGGTAAGATACATTTGGATGGTATTCCGCAGGGATTTGATTTTTCAATGGTTCTGCCGGGTCAGGGGCATTATTATAATCCAGATTTTTTGATTGAAGGCAAAAAAATAAAAAAAGAAGGATATGTTACTGATATTATCACTGATACTGCACTTAATTGGCTTAAAAATGAGAGAGATCAGAACAAACCTTTTTGTTTGTTATATCATCACAAAGCACCTCACAGAGAATGGCTGCCAGCCGAAAAATTTTACAAACAATATACAAAAATGAAATTTAAAGAACCTGCTACAATTTTTGATGATTATGAAAGCAGGGGAACTGCTGCAAAGACTGCAGAGATGAATATTTTAAAACATCAGAACTGGTCAGGAGATTCGAAGTTATATCCGGAAATAATGAAAGAACTTGATATTAACGAAACTTCAAATTGGGGAATAAATGCTTTTAATAATAATTTAGACAGAATGAATGAGGCACAAAGAGCTGCTTGGGATTCTGTTTATATACCAATAAACAACGAGTTTAAAGAACTTTACCCTAAAATAAAATCAGATGACAGTGCACTTATGCGCTGGCGTTATGAGCGTTATATGCAAGATTATCTTGCTTGTATAGCATCAGTTGATGAAGGAGTAGGAAAAGTTCTTGATTATTTGGATGAAGCAGGACTTGCGGAAAATACTATTGTTGTATATACGTCAGATCAAGGTTTTTATCTTGGAGAGCATGGTTGGTTTGATAAGCGTTTTATGTATGAGGAGTCATTCAAAACTCCCTTGCTTATTAGATATCCAAGAGAAATCAACCCTGGTACTGTAATTGACAAGTTAGTACAGAATCTTGATTTTGCGCCAACACTTCTTGATTATGCAAATGTTGAAATTCCAGCAGAAATTCAGGGTGAATCTTTTAGGAAACTTGTGTCAGGTAAAACTGATAAATGGCGTGATGCAGTGTATTATACTTACTATGAATATCCTTCAATACATATGGTAAAACGACATTACGGTATAGCAACAGAACGTTATAAATTAATACATTTTTATTATGATATTGATGAATGGGAAATGTATGATTTAGAGAAAGATTCGAATGAAATGAGAAATGTATATAATGATCCCAATTATTTAAAAACACGTGAACAACTTCACAAAAGGCTTGAAGAACTTCGTCAATATTATGGTGATAGTGATGAAAATAATCAAAAATATTTAGACTTGTATCTGAATCGTCAAAAATAAAATAATATTTTTTTATTTTAGGACAGACATCAGTTTCTTCAAAACACCGGCCGGATTTTAAAGCTGAATTCGTAATTCTGTGCGGGTAGTGTGTA
>CAZXTX010000361.1:0-3060 GCA_964643695.1 uncultured Mariniphaga sp.
ATGAATTCATGCAGAGCATTGACCTATATTCATCTTCCGAACATGACTGGGCAGACGGGTGTTGGGAGGAACCATTTTATTGTTGAGCAATATTTTTTCTGAGTTTCTCCATAAATGCAATGGATAGTATGTATGAGCCTGCCGCTGACAGTTATAACCGAAAAAGAAGTCAAATCCCTGAGTATTGGGGGTGCTTTCGGTTAACGGGCCGCCAAGTCCCCATTTGCCGATTATTCCGGTTTTGTACCCCTCTTTTTGTAGCAGCGTGCCGATTGTTTGTGTACCGGGTTTCATCGGGCGCTGACCTTCCAGATTCGGGTCATTAAACATTGCTTCAAAACTCCAGACATCACCACGGTCTGCCCATTCATCGTTACCCCTGATTTGTGAATGTCCTGAATGCAGTCCGGTGAGAAGCATGCATCTTGCCGGCGCACAAACCGGCGAGCTGCTGTAATGCTGTGTAAATCGTATTCCGTTGTCAGCAAGTGCATCAATGTGCGGAGTTTCAATTTTTTTCTGTCCGTAGCATCCTAATTCCGAATAACCCAAATCATCAGCCAGAATAAAAATGATGTTTGGTTTTTTTATTTCTTCATATTGTCTTGTGCAGCCGGTTACTATCAGAGTCAGGATAATGACAAAAAGAATGGTTTTTTCAGTAAAATGTTTGGTCATAATATTTTTAATTTGTCTGTAAAGAAAAACAAGCAGAAAGATTACAGAAAGAAACAGATTTCATTACCATGGCTTCAAAGTTTTTCCATTTTCATCAACAGGATAAAGAGCATTTTCTTTTTCAAGCTGCAATTTCATCTTGTCTTTCATTATAATTAATTGTTCTGTTTCGGTTGTTGCCAGATTTTGAATTTCGAACGGGTCTTTATTTAGATTGTAAAGTTCCATAATCGGGCGGTCGGGAAGCCGGGGATTATAATTGTAAATCAGTTTCCATTTTTCTTCACGATAGGTGGTGAAATAACTTCCGCGGTGTTCGTGCGGAAAGTGTGTTAAAAACATTTCGGGGCGTCGGTTGTCAGCTTCTCCGGTAAATTGTACGGCTAAATCATATCCGTCAATAGTATGGTTTTCCGGAATTTTTATTCCGGTTAAGTTTAACAGGGTGGGATAAATATCCATTATTGTACCTAATTGTGTCTGAATTCCTTGTGCCTTTACCGGCAGTCTTTGCTGAAATTTATTTGTTTTGTCGGGCTTCCCCCATGCGGCAATAAACGGAATCCGAACTCCTCCCTCATATTCGCTTCCTTTTTTCCCTCGTAGTGGTGCCGAAGAGTAGTGGCCTTTTTCATTTCCCAGCGGCGCATCCGAGCCGTTATCACCTAAAAATATAATGAGAGTATTTTCTGCAACTTTTAGTTTCTCTAAATAGTTCATGATATTACCCAGCGATTTGTCCATTCCTTCTATCAGTGTTGCAAATGCTTTGGCCTGTTCCGAAAAATTATCATTTTGATAATTGCCGATAAACCGCTTGTCGGCTTCAAATGGTGCATGGACAGCATAATGAGACAGATAGAGAAAAAATGGTTTGCCTGATTCAGCAGCCTCTTTTAGCTGATCTTTAGCTTCCAGTGTTAAAGCTTCGGTTAAAAAGGTGTCTGTTCCGTGGTATTTTTCCAAATCGGGCACTGCTCTCTCCTTTTGTCCTTTGATCAAACCATATCCGTTTTCACCGTAATAACTTCCCGGATGTCCGATTCCAGAACCGGCAATATTTACATCAAATCCGATATTCAACGGGTCTTCGCCTTCACTTTTCATCGGACCGAAGTGAGCCTTGCCGATGTGAATTGTTCTGTAACCGGCTTCTTTAAGCAGTCTGGGAATAGTGGGAGTTTCTTTTGAAATACCGTTCCAGTTCCACTCTTCGGGTCCAAATTCCGAGCGATTGTTACTTTCAGTTCTAATCCAGTTTGTGGTGCGGTGGCGGGCACTGTTTTGTCCGGTCATAATTGAAACTCTGCTGGGCGAACAAACACTTTGTGCATAAAAAGTTGAAAAACGAATTCCCCGGTCAGCCAGCCGTTCCATGTTGGGAGTGCGGTACCATTCATTTAGCGGATAACTTTTCGGATTTCCGTTTTCATCAGTTAAAAACGGAAGCGATGTGTCCATCAGTCCCATATCATCAACTAAAAACAGTACGATATTGGGATATTCCTGTGATAGCAGAGAGGAGGTGCTGATTGCTAAAAATAATAAAAGTGCTGCTCGTTTCATGGTAGTTTTATTAGAATCATTCCTTTCAAAAATAACAGAACTTTTCCTTTTAAAGTAATGTATCTGATACAAATTTCGGGTATCGGGCAAAATGGAAAAATATTTGTCACCAAAAAGCTGAATTAATTCTTTTTTGAATATTTATCTGTTTATTTTGTGTTTTAATTTATCATAAACCGCAAAAAATGAGATTTAAGATTTTTACTTTTAACATGAGATTGTATGTTTTATTAGGAATCATCATTCTTTTTTCAGGATGTAAAATCAAAAATGAAACTTCCGGCTATCGGCTGTCTGCAGATGATATTTCTCAATGGATAGGCGACAATAAACCATTGCCTGCAAGTGATTCACTTTTTTATTCTGCCGATCCTGCTCCTCTTTTCAGAAAGGAATTTAATGTTGAAGGAGAGTTGAAATCTGCAAAATTGCTGATTACGTCAGCAGGTTATTACCGCGCCGCTATTAACGGAAAAAGGGTGGGTAAGAATATGTTTGATCCTGCATGGACCAACTTTGGTAAAAGAGTTTACTATACTGAATATGATATTGCTGAATTGCTGGATTCAAAAACCAACTGTCTGGGAATTACTGTCGGAAATGGTTTTTATAATCCCCTGCCAATGAAAATGTGGGGGTATCTCAATCTCAGAGAATATTTGCCTGTGGGAAGGCCTATGTTTATTGCTAAAATTGTGTTGGAATATAAAAACGGAAAAACTGAAGAAATCGGTACTGATAATACCTGGAAATACAGTTATGGGCCATTGCTTAAAAACAACGTTTATTTAGGTGAGGTTTATGATGAACGAAAAG
>CAZXTX010000362.1:0-3059 GCA_964643695.1 uncultured Mariniphaga sp.
TTCAATTTTAAAAAGGGCACAGGATAAGGGGCTTGCCGAAATTCACATTCACAATCTTCGCGATTTTTCGGAAGACAAGCACCGTCGCGTTGACGACTATCAGTTCAGTAAAGGGGCCGGAATGGTAATGGCTGTTCAGCCTATCGAAAAAGCAATTGAAACACTAAGAAAAGAACGCGATTACGACGAAATAATTTACACCACCCCTGACGGCAAACTGTATGACCAGAAAGAGGCAAACACACTTTCGCTGAAAAAGAACATAATCATCCTTTGCGGGCACTATAAGGGAATTGATCAGCGCGCAAGGGACTTGTTCATAACCAAAGAGATATCAATCGGTGATTATGTACTCACGGGCGGCGAACTGGCGGCTGCTGTCATTACCGACAGTGTTGTGCGTTTAATTCCCGGAGTGCTGTCTGACGAAACCTCGGCACTCACCGACTCGTTTCAGGATAACCTGCTAAGTCCGCCGGTTTATACGCGTCCGGCTGAATACAGGGGATTAAAAGTACCTGAAATATTGCTGAGCGGAAACGACAAACTGATTGACGAATGGAAGCACAGTCAATCGGTTGAGCGGACAAAAAAGCTGCGCCCCGACCTTTACAAAAAGTATTTGGGCGAAGAGTAAACCGGTTTATCAATACCGCTGACAGATTTTGTTATACGCACAATGCCTGCAGAAATCATAATGCGGAGTCTGATAATATCTTACGGAATCCGAAAAAATTTCTGAAAGCAGCTCCTTGAAATTTGCTTCAAACTCATCTTCAATTTCAGAAAAAGCCACCGGACTTCTGTTATAATTTATTTGGTACGAAAAATTGTCGTCAAACATTTTCCTCAGGCTGAATATGGCAGGCATAAGCTCTGTGTTTACAGCATTATTCTTTTTGTAAAACATGCAGTAAGCAAGTGCCTGTAAAATCTCCTTTTTAGGTGACTTTTTATCTTTTTCAAAAAGTTCTTCAACTTCTTCAAAAGCAAATGAAGAGACATTTCCGGTTTTGTAGTCAATTATCCTGAGCTTCCCCACTGCCTCGTCAATCCGGTCGATTTTTCCGCCAACAGGCACTGAAACAGGTTTTCCGTTAACGGGAATATCAATATTAAAACTGTAATTTTTTTCGAGCGCAATTAAATGAAATGGAGCATAACCGCTGTCAATTTCAAGCAAACGCGCGATAAACGTCTTCATGTTTTCATAAAAAAGAATGGTTTTCCCTTCCGGCTTAACAGTTTTTGCATCGGGTTCCTTCTGCATAAAGTAATGTTTGCCAATGGCCTTTAGAATTTCATTTTCAATCAGGTTTTTGTTCTTTCTGATATTTTCAAGCTCAGCTTTTGAAACAATCTTACCGGTAAACGGTCTGTAAAGATTTTCCACCACTTCGTGAAAGATATTCCCAAATACCATGTTGTCAATCTCATCCTTCATTTCATCCGGTTCGGGAAGCTGCAAAATATATCGGAAGTAGAATCGAAGACTGCACTGCAGCCATGTGTTTACAGCTGTTGGCGAAAGCGGTGTGCCGTTTGAAATGCGTTCCAGCAGCAAACTGTTTTTTCGGGCAGAACCTTCAACAACTATCGGGGCAGCCGGCTTGTTTGCAAACTTGAAATCAAGGGTGCTTTTTTTCACATCGTAATCCGAATCATACAGCAGCTGAAAACCGTATCTGCTGAGTTCACCCGTGCCTATCCCCTCTTTCATTGTGTTGTAGGTTGCCGTAACATTTGCCGGGCGCTGAATAAGTCTGTAAAAATAGTAGGCATAAATGGCATCCTGATCGTCAATTCCGGGCAGTCCGAAACCTTTGCGCAAATTGTAAGGAATAAACGACGGTGAAGTGCCCGTGCGGGGCCATTTGTTTTCATTTAGCCCGAGAACCACCACATTTTCAAAGTCGAGGCAGCGGGTTTCCAAAACTCCCATAACCTGAATTCCGCTCAGCGGCTCACCTTCAAAAGCTACCGAAACCTGTCCCACATACTGGCTGAACAGCCGGAAATAGACTGAATCGCTTATTTCAAAACCTCTTTTGACGACAACATCCGAAACCACATTCTCCAGCTTCTCAACAGCCTGATATACAGAATAAATAATTTCACCCAACAGCAAATTAGCATCTTCAGTTCCGGCAGATTCACGATAAAACCAGCCGGCAATATCCAGAAACCATCTGCTGTAACCGGTTACTTTTTCGGGCAGGGAAAATATCAGACGGTGCAGTTCCGAAAAATCTATCTCTTCAAGGACAACCGTTATCCGGTTATACCTTTTCAGCATCAGCAGAAACTCCTCGGTTTTTTCGGGTTCAATATTTCCAAGCAGCTGGTGATTCAGTATGTCGGTAACAAAACGGTGATAAACAACCGTCTTCCCCCCGCTGTCGGTCCTTTTGTTTTTCAGAAGATTTATAAGCAGCAGCAAAAATCCGTAAACCACCGAGTTTTTGACAGGATAACCCATTGTAACATTAACTGTTCCGTAGTTTTCGGGAATTGAGCTGATTGCCGGATAGAGCAAAGATTCATCAGCCAAAACAACAGCGGTATTGTCAAATTCACGTTTGAAGCTGCTCCCGATCTCTTTCAAAAAACCCGGAATAACCTGTGCCTGTCCGTAATTTGATGAAACAGCCACAAGATTTATATTTTTCTCATCCGGATTCTGCGTTATCATCAACTCAAAATCATCAGGTGGCGGAAACTGCTTCAGATTTTCACGCATAAATCTGCCGGCTTCATTTTTAACATCTTCAAGGTATGAACTGTCATAATCCCATAAAAAAGAAGCTTTCTGCTCTTTTACAAGCTCTCTGAAAAAAGTTTTTTCACAACTGTTCAGAGCATTCAGTCCGATTATATAATATTGAGTGAATTCAAATTCCGGTGTTTTATTCTCAAACTGCTCTACCGCATCCCTGTAAATCATTCCGGGATATCCGGTTTCGTTTTCTTTTAAAAGCTGTTTAAATTCGGCATAAACAGGATAGAGCCTTTGCCAGATTGATATAAACTTTTCATTATGCGGCTTTTTCGGTGTCCTT
>CAZXTX010000363.1:0-3048 GCA_964643695.1 uncultured Mariniphaga sp.
GCTAAACTTTGTAAATTCATTGACGGCTTTCTCAAAGTCATCAGTTCCTCCTCGCCGGTACCGGCAACAGAATAGTCGAAGTTTTCTGTTTGTTTCTGATTGCATGATATTATCAGATTGAAAATAAACAGAAGAGTCAATATTTTTTTCATTTTAATCAGTTTTAACTATTAGCAGAATTTTAAATATATGGTAAAACTACTTTTTTTTGATGAGATTATGTTTAGCCTGTCTGTTTCTAATTTTCTCCGTTTTTATTTCATTTCATAGTTTACAGAATTACTTTTTCAGAGCTTCCAGTGCATTTGCCACGCTTCCGTGTTTAATCAGAAAGTCATATGCCTGATCATAATTTTTCATTTCCGATTTATCCATTAAAATCCGTACTGCCCTGTCGGTAATTTTTTTATTAATCAGCTGAACATTTACCATTCGGTTATCCAGAACTCTTCCTATTTGAATCATTACGGAAGTGCTAATCATATCAAAAACCATTTTTTGAGAAGCTCCGGCTTTCATTCGGGTGCTTCCGGTTACAAACTCGGGGCCTGTTATAATTTCAAGCGGATAGTCGGCAGCTTCTGCAATGGGGGAGTTATAATTGTTTACAATACAGCATGTTGTAATGCCGTGTTTTCTGCATTCATTTAATCCGTGTAAAACAAAAGGCGTTGTTCCGCTTGCCGAAATACCCATAACAATATCTTTTGGACTGATATTTTTTTCGGTCAGCATTTCCCATGATTCTTCCAGGTCATCTTCTCTTTCTTCAAGTGCATATATTAAATTTTCGATTCCTCCTGCAAGCACTGAAAATATTTTATCATCAGTCATTCCGTATGTGGTTGGAAGTTCCACAACATCAAGCACCGAAAGTCTGCCGCCCGTACCGGCTCCAAGATATGCCATTCTTCCGCCGGCTTTAACTTTTTCAACTACGACATTTATTAATTTGTCAAGCTGTGGTTTTGCAGCTTCTATTGCTAATGCAATTTTTTTATATTCGGTAATCAGACCTGAAGTGAGTTCTTCAACGCTTTTTTTCTCCAAATCGTTATATAACGATGGTTTTTCAGTAATTTTTTCCATTAATTTATTAAAAAAATGATTAATAATTATTCTTTTTAATTCTTGAAATTATTTTTTCTTTTACATCTAAAGGAAATGTGTCAGGCATTCCGTACCAGTAGAATGAACCCATTCCTTCATAATTTTGTAAATTGATATGCAGATTTGTTGGCAGATAGCTCGAAACATCGTTGGTATATCCTGCCACAGATACAAATTTACCGGGCCACAATTTTTTTGTTTCTAATCCATATTCTGTGGTTGTTTCCCGTGAAAATCCGACTAATTTCCATTTCCCGATATTAATTGTATGAACATAAACCGGCATTGAAATCGTTTTAATTCCGTTATTCAGATTATTCAACATTATGTCTCCCCATGTTTTGTCTCTTATAATTACCATTTCATTTGTTTCATTCGGGTTGTTGGCAAAAGTTGTAATATTTTCTTTACTTCTGAGGGGGGTTGGAAAATCAATTGTATCAAGTGCAAATGAAATGGCACCGCTTATTTTTTCCATCGGACGTTCTAAAACAGATAATATTTCACCGGCCAGTTTTTTACCGGTTGTTTCTTCCGGATCAAGCGGGTTTATATCTCCGGCTGTTCCTTGCAGGAAAATTGTTTGGGTAATGCCTTTTTTTTCCTGAATCAATCTTCTTGCAACTCCCGGAAAGTTGGAAGAGATGGCAAATCTGTCTTCAGGAGTATCTCCAAACACCGGGTGGCATGCTGCAATAAAAAGGTATCCTTCGTTATTTTCATTTGTGTATTTAAATTTTATCACATCAACGGCATCGTCATAAATTTCAGGATTTTGCTTCAGACTTCTGTTGAATCCGAGAGTGGCACTGCCCCTGCCAAAATAAAGTTCAGCAGGTTTTATATTATTCAGAGATTCCAAAACTGCGTTAACAACAGCTTTTCTGATAAAATCATACAGATATAAACTGTCGGGCAGGCGGTTACTTTCCTGCCATGTTGGCCAGTTTTGCGACACCGGTGCATAATGTGTATGCGATGAGTTTATAAAAACAGATGAAGATGTCAAACCGGTTTTTTTATAAATTTCATCTTTAATAATTGCTGAATAAGTATCATTAATACCGGTAAGGTCCAGTCCTACAATTACCACCTGCTCTTTTCCGCTTTTTATTGATAATGCACGTGCCGACAGTTCTTCTTTTATGCGGTGTTCTGCTTTATAAATATTTTTGTTTCTGTCTATGCCGAAAATATTTTTGTTTGATATTGCCAAATCAGTAATTTCTTCTTTTACGGTAATATCATTTTTATATCCGATTTTCATCCATTTTTCCTGATGATACTTTCCGCCCTGCTGATACAATACGCCTTCATCTGTGAGTGCTATAAGTGCTGTCTGATTGGTTGCCAGTGCAACGGTTCTTTTCAGAGCCGGTACATTTAGCCGTACGATGTTTGTTTTTCCCGATGAAATGTTTATTTGCCAGAAGTTACCTTGTTTATCGGCCATAATCAGATAGTTTCCTTTTTGAACTATTGCACTGATATTTTGATTTATATCACCGGTATTTTTCCATTTCAATTTCTTTTTAGAGAGTTTAGCCTTTTGTAACTGTCCGTTTTTTGTCAGGCCATAAATGTACTTTCCTTTGCCTGCAATTTGAACAATGTCATTTGCCTTACCAGCAATTAGAAAATTAATTGATTCAGAATCTGTTGATTTAAAAAGGTTTTGGCCATCCGTAATATAGAGATTGTCTTCAATTGCAGTAAATCCTGTGTAATCGGGAACTTTTCCGATTTCTTTCCATTGAATTGTAAAACGTCCATCCCATGGAGCAGCATAGCCTGCAAGAGTTAACGAAACAAAATCGTTATTGTCAGGAATTAAATTTGTTTGTCCAAAACCAACTTCATAAACATCCTGTGAATATGAAATATTTGCAGATAACACAAAACAGAACAAAATGAGTAAAAAATATTTTTTCATAATTA
>CAZXTX010000364.1:0-3042 GCA_964643695.1 uncultured Mariniphaga sp.
GCAAAAGTTCAGTCGGCACTGCTTGAAGCCATGCAGGAACGCCAGATTACCATCAGCGACACCACCTTTAAACTTGAAGAGCCGTTTTTGGTAATGGCCACCCAAAACCCGATTGAACAGGAAGGAACATATCCGCTACCCGAAGCGCAGGTTGACCGTTTTATGCTGAAAGTGATAATTAATTATCCTGACAAAAATGAGGAACGTGAAATCATCAACCAGAATCTTCTGAAACAATTCCCCGAAACTTCGCCAATTCTCAAACCGGAAGATATAATCAATGCCCGCGAAGTGGTTAAGGATGTTTACATTGACGAAAAAATTCAGAAATATATTGTCGATATTGTTTTTGCAACCCGTCAGCCGCAGGATTACAAGCTCGAAAAATACAGCGATATGATTTCCTACGGTGCTTCGCCAAGGGCCGGTATCAGCATGGCACAGGCGGCAAAAGCCTATGCATTTATAAAGCGGCGCGGATACGTTATTCCCGAAGATGTGCGTGCAGTTTGCCGCGACGTGATGCGCCACCGTATAGGACTGAGCTACGAAGCTGAAGCAAACAACATCACTTCAGAAGAAATAATTACAGACATTCTGAATATTGTGGAAGTTCCGTAACGTATTCCGGTTTGCCGGCAGTAAAAATGAACGGTTTAAACTTTAAACCGTCAGGTTTTTACGGCAATGACAAAGTCCTGAAAGAGAAAAAAGTGATATGGAAACAACTGATTTATTAAAAAGCGTTCGCAGAATAGAAATAAAAACACGTGGATTATCGCGCAATATTTTTGCCGGCGAATATCACAGTGCTTTCAAGGGCAGGGGTATGGCTTTTTCAGAAGTACGTGAATACCAGTATGGCGACGACATCAGGAATATTGACTGGAACGTAACCGCACGTTACAACCATCCGTATGTGAAAGTTTTTGAAGAGGAAAGGGAGCTTACCGTAATGCTGCTTGTTGATGTGAGCGGTTCACGCGATTTTGGAACATTCGAAAAAATGAAAAAAAATGTAATTACCGAAATCTCTGCAATTCTCTCTTTTTCGGCAATTCACAACAACGACAAAACAGGTGTCATTTTTTTCTCCGACATAATTGAAAAATTCATTCCCCCAAAAAAAGGCAAAAGCCACATTCTGCATATAATACGCGAACTGATTGATTTCAGGCCTGAAAGCAGCGGCACAGATATAACACAGGCAGTACGCTATCTTACAAATGCAATTAAAAAAAGATGTACCGCATTTATTATTTCCGACTTTATGGATGAAAATCCCGATTTGGAAATGGCTCTTTCAATTGCCAACAACAAGCACGATGTGGTTGCACTGAAAATTTACGATGATCGCGAACAGGAACTGCCCCCGATGGGAATGATAAAACTCAGGGATGCCGAAACCGGCAAATATTTCTGGATTAACAGCAGTTCGCGCAAAGCACGTACAATTTATTCCGACTACTGGAAAAAACATATGAACCGGCTTAACACAATGCTGAAAAAATGTGGTATCGATTATGTTTCAATAAATACCAGAGAAGATTATGTAAAATCATTAATGGCACTTTTCAGAAAAAGAGCTGTAAAAAGATAGACTGAATGAGATTAAAAACCGTAAAATATACACTTTTACTACTGATGCTGATTCCGTTTTTTTCAGCAAATGCACAACGGATAAAAGCAACCGCCACAATTGATTCAACCAATATTCTTTTGGGCGACCAGGTAAAGCTGTTTTTAGAAATTGACCATCCGAAAAATATAAATATTGAATTTCCTGCCGTTCCCGATATTCTTGAGGAGTATGTTGAAGTGCTTGACCGCTCCGGAATTGACACATTTAAAATTGACGATGAAGCCTATCAGAAGCAAATTCAGTCGTTTTTAATCACATCTTTCGACAGCGGTTCACACCGTATTCCGCCATTCTGGTTTAAAATTGATTTAGACGGAAGGATTGATTCCATACCGTCAAACGGGGTTACGCTGAATGTTTACAGCATGCAAATTGACACAACCCGCGGCCCCACCGACATAAAGTACCCCTATGCAGCCCCGGTAACGCTGAAAGAGGTAACGCCATATATTATGGGAGCCATACTCATCGGGGCAATTCTGTTTTTTATATTTTATGCAATAAAAAGAAGGAGAAACAACAAGCCGATTTTTGTTCTGCCGAAAAGGCCAAAAGATCCGCCTCATATTATCGCACTGCGCGAACTTGACAAAATTAAAAAAGAGAAAAAATGGCAGCAGGGCAAAACGAAACAGTATCACAGTGAAGTTACCGAAACACTCAGAAAATATATTGCCGGGCAGTTCAACATTCAGGCAATGGAACAAACCACTGATGAAACCCTTGAAAGTTTCAGAATAAGGCCGGAACTTCTCAAGGATAAAGCCTTTGAGAACCTGAGTAGTATTTTAAAACTTGCCGATTTGGTAAAATTTGCCAAATACAAAACTTTGCCTGATGAGGATAATCTGACACTTGTAAACGCTTATTTCTTTGTGAATGAAACAAAGCCGGAAGAGAAACAGCCTGCAGAGGCAGCCGGCAAGGAAAACAAAAACGACGAGGAAAAAAGTGAAGATGTAAAAATCAAATAGATGAAACATGTTTGAAGGACTGATATTTAAAAACCCGGAATTTTTTAATCTGCTGTTTCTGCTGATACCACTGACAGCATGGTATATTTTTATGCAGAAAAGAAATACCGCAAGTATTCGTATATCTTCCGCCGCACCGGTGTTAAATGCTCCCAAAACCATCAGACACTATCTGCGCCATCTGGTTTTTATCCTTTTTCTTCTCTCATTTTCAGCTTTTACCGTGGTTCTGGCAAGGCCGCAGTCAACCACCGAATTTGAAAATGTTACAACCGAGGGAATTGACATTGTCATTGCGCTTGATATTTCAACCAGTATGCTTGCCAAAGATTTTTCGCCCGACCGGCTTGAAGCTGCAAAAAATGTGGCAATGGAATTTATTTCAGGGCGGCAGTATGACCGCATTGGGCTGGTGATTTTTGCAGG
>CAZXTX010000365.1:0-3040 GCA_964643695.1 uncultured Mariniphaga sp.
AGCAAAAATCATAACCGGAAAGATTTTGATTGCGGAAAAGAAATTTTAAATGATTATCTGAAAAAACAGGCAGGGCAAGACATTAAAAGAAAGCTGTCTGCCTGTTTTGTGTTGTCTGAAAACAGAACTGATATTTCAGGGTATTATACACTTTCTAACAACAGTATTCCATTAAGCAGTCTTCCCGAAACATTTCAAAAGAGACTTCCAAAATCATATACCTCAATTCCTGCCACTCTGCTCGGAAGATTAGCGGTTGATAAAAAATATCAGGGCAGGGGAATTGGGAAAATATTATTAATTGATGCTTTAAAAAGAAGTTTCGAAATTTCAAAGGAAATAGGCTCATTTGCTGTTGTTGTGGATCCTGTTGATGAAGAGGCTGAAAAGTTTTATGAAAAATATGATTTTATAAAACTTCCTGACAGTGGGAAAATGTTTATTGCAATTAAAACGTTACAAAAATTATTCGGCTGAAACAGTTACTGTGCAAAACATATTTAAAAGTCAAAAAATATCAGGTATGAAGATTTTTAATGCCGGAAACAGAATTGTAAACAATTATATAATTGAAACCGAAAAAGGATATGTGGTTATTGATACCGGCTATGAGGGAAACTATATCCGGTTTTCAAAAAAACTGCAAAAATTCGGAATTGATAAAAAGGATATTCGCTATATATTTATTACCCATGTACATGCAGACCATGTCGGATTTTTGAATGAATTAATCAATGACACGGATGCAGCTATTATCCTGCATAAGGAATCGCCTGAAAGATTGCTGCTTGGGCACAACAATCCTGACGGCGGTTATTCAAATTTACTTGCAAAAATTTTTGAAAAGTGTTTGAAAATATCAGGTATCGGAAAGCACACGTTTCCGGTTGTGAAATTCAGCAAGGCAGACAGCGTCGTATTTTGGGACGGTGAAGAACAATATTTTAAAAAATCAGGGATTGGACTTGAAATCATCTCCCTTCCGGGGCATACAAGTGACTCTGTAGGGTTACTGACTGATGACGGTATTTTATTTTGCGGGGATGCCTGCATGAATAATTTTCCAGGTATAAATAGGAATATAATCTGGATTGAGAACCCGGAAGAGTATAAAAAATCATGGGAAAAAATGATTAAAAGTTCAGCAATCAGCATTTATCCTTCACATGGTTCGCCATTCCCCAAAAAAGATTTGATTAAATACCGGAAAAAATTGGAAAAATTAAATTTGCACAAAACCGGACTGCCAAACTGCTAATCATAATGGATATTGCATCCAGTAATAGTTATAAATTCAGACACACAAAGGAAATACTAAAATCTGAAAATATCTGAGGAATTCTGAATGTATCATCTTAAAAATCATAAGATTCAAAACTTTTTGCTTTTATTGTTGTTAAATTCGAAAGTTACATAAAGCGAAAACTTCTTTTAAGTAATACAAAATATAAATTTATTAACCATGAAAAAATTATTTGCTGCTATTCTTATAATTATACCTGTTGCCACCTTTGCGAAAACGGGTTCTGATTTAGATTTGAAGGGAAGTATTGAGTTACATGCAGGATATGGATTATTGTCTGCACCGGATCTGATTACCGGATTTGCCAATATTTTTACAACTGCCCTCTTGCCCGGAATGATAGAAAGAGTTGATTCAAAAGGTTTTGGGACTGCCTTTGGAGGAGTTGACTACTATCTGAGCAACCGGTTTACTTTAGGAGGCCAATACTATTTTTCGTCTTTTGAACATCATTATGAAATGCAGAATGAAAGTATTGCGATTTTAAAGACTCAATACCATACTCTTGCACTTCGCGGGAAAGGTATTTGGGTAAGCAGGCAATTTTTTCAGTTATATTCGGCGATTGCTGCCGGACCCTCTTTTGTTGTTGCAGAAAATGACATGAATGAAACCAAGCAAAACACTGAGTTTGCTTTTCAGGTAAGTCCTGTCGGGATTCGTGTAGGGAATCATATTGCTCTTTTTCTGGAAGGAGGTTTTGGATTTCAGGGAATGATTTCCGGCGGATTGTCTTTAAGATTTTAAACGGTTCCGGTTTGGATAAATCAGAACAAGCCGTTTTATCCGTACTGTTTTAAATTAATTGGTGTCCCCCTGCAATGCATGCGGAAAGTTATTTCAGTGCACAGTATTAAGCTTTTGACAAATAAAAATCCGAAAAAGTAATTGCTGTTTATCAATAAACTGCCGTTTCAACTTCGAGATGGAAGGCTTTGCGCTGAGGTTCACCTTCTTCTGAATAATGGGTTATACCCTCACGCCCGGCAATCAGGCAGTAATATTCAGGATGTTTTTCGTAAAACTCCTCAGGCGGCATAAGCGGATAAAAAGTATGAACCGACCAGTAGGCTTCCACCCCGCCCGGCTGTTCACGGCAATTCATTGCGCCGTTCTCATTGATGTATGAAAGCAGATCAGGGTCAATGCTTTGGGAAAACAAAAACCTGCAACTCAGCAGAAGAATAAAAACCATCAGACTTTATCTCATGATAAATACAGTTTAAGAATCAGTTTGCTTTGTTTAAAGGTAAGCTTTGCATGGTATTATTATATAAACTGGTTATGTTCAGCATTAAAATAAATACATATTGTTTTAAGAATAAGGCAATAAGGTGTGTCTTTAAAATTACTAAAACCAAGTGTCCTTCATTCACTAATATTTATATTTGATACTTTATGAGTTTTGATATTTTTATGAAAAACAACTTCATGGATATATTGCTTACTGCTTTTATTGTCAGTAAAAATGAAATATTATAATACAGATTACGAGCCTGCTTAGGCTAAAATAAAAACACAACTTTCTTTAATTAAGGTTGAATCAAAAAAAATTTAATATTATCTTTAACCATTATTGGTTTTTTTTGGATTAAACTGATTGAATTTTCAGCTTTTAATCTGATGTTTAGTTGATAGGTATTAAAAAAAATTAATCGATATATGAAAAGATGATTTAAACCACTTCTCCATTATAAGCAAATTGTGTGTCTGCTGACAAACAAGAGGGATTAAACA
>CAZXTX010000366.1:0-3038 GCA_964643695.1 uncultured Mariniphaga sp.
AGATAATCACCGCCGGCATCAGCAATCAGGTTTGCCAGATATGAGTTTCCGCCCGGAATCCACCACGAATCCTTATAAGGTGAACCAACCAGAATTTTAGGTTTTTCCTCAGCCTGCAAAGCTGTTTTTTTCAGATTGTTATACTCTTCTTCAATTTTATCAAAATACTCCCCGGCTTCCTTTTCCTTTTGAAAAAGCGTTGCAAAAAACTTAATCCATTCAGCTTTTCCGAGCGGAGTTTCTTCAAGATATTCTGCCGCTAAAATTACCGGAATGCCAAGTTCCTCAAGTTTCTGCACATGGTTTGTAACTTCGCTTCCGACTCCGTAAACAATTACCAGTTCAGGTTTCTGACTGATTATCAGTTCAAAATTCAAATTCTGCCCGTATCCCACATCGGAAACCAGGCCTGCATCCATTTTTTTTCTGATTTTTTCGTTTGTAACATACCGGCTTCCTGAAATTCCGGCCACGGCATCCGTTTCTCCCAAAACGTCAAGATAACCAAGGTAAGTTGTGGAGAGACAAATTACCCGTTCAACCGGAACTTTTATTACACGCCTGCCTGAAAGTATTTCGGGAACATTTTTCTTTTTATCTGCAAGATGGTAAGTAAACGAAACATTATCGGCATTTTCCCACGGATTAAAAACGGTAAGCTTTGTATAACCTCCGTTTACTTCAATTTCAAATCCATGGGCATACTGATTTGAACTCTTTATACTGTTTCTGTTTCCGGGATTATCACATCCGAAAAACAGTAAAATAAAGAGTAAACCGTAAAAAAGTCTGTACATAATTAGATAGTATTACCGGGGCAAATAAGTTAACTTCATTTTCAGGATTTCGGTTTCGGTTTTCAGCCGGACAAAATATACACCTGCAAGATTACCGGACATATCAACTCTGACTTTTCCCGGGCCGGCAGGCTGAATCCGTGCCCGGACTGCCTGTCCGATAAGATTGTAAACATTTATATTTTCAGGCAAAATATCCTTAACATATTCAAAGGTAAAATAACCTGAAGTTGGATTGGGATAAATAATGGTTTCAACAGGATACCGAACTATCGGAGTATCGCTTTCAAGCCCTTCCGTGTTACATACAAGCAGTTCAAAAACATTTGTTATCGCCTTTTGTCCGCTGTTTTCTTTCTTAAAATCGAACCAAACATCATTTTGCATATACCAGAAATGGTTGTTTTTGTCATTCTCACGCAACGACTGAAAAACCACAATAGTATCCTGTGCCTGCAAGTTACTCAGTTCATAACCAACAAAAAATGTATCGTCCGGATATATATCTTTAGTAAACTGAATGAAATTCATTGCATTGGCAGTAAGATTTTTCAGCTTAACCTTCTGGGAATGCAAAAGTTCGCCGGGCGAATCAGAACCGTTGTAAACATTTATTCTTATTTCACTTTCGGCTCCCCTGTTTGAGCGGTACAGTTTACCCACACCAATTGAAACACCATAGATATTAATGTTTCCGGGAATAACAAACCGCTCTGCAAAACCGGTAATTCCGGTACTGTTTGTTCCGCCCCAATAACCTGCAAAAGAATCATTCTGTTCCATAACGATATTGCCATGATCATCAAAACTTTCGAGATTTGTATAAGCTCCGCACAATTCTTCACCGGTATAAAACCTTTTACCTTCCAGTGTACTGATATTTTTATTGAGTGGATCCAACCAGTATTTCAGCTGTTTTGACGAGTCATTCCTGAATTCCCAGGCCATATCGAACCTTGCAAAATAATCGTCTACCGGATTTATACATGTTGCATTTCCTCCGGTTAATGTTCCCACAAGCTGTTTTTGCGGGTTAAACAGCGGTCCGCCCGACGAACCGCTTTCGGTAACACCGCCATCCCATCTTAAGACCTTTATAAATCCTTTGGGAGTATATGCCGAACTAAAATCGGAATATACAGGTGCATCATTGTCGTAAGCAATTTTTTTAATATCGCCCCACGGATGATGTATAGCGACTGACGATTCGGGGAGAACACTGTTTTTATTCCAGCCGGCAAAATACGGCCTGTACGATGGTGGCGGTTCAATACTCAGTTCAACAAGCGAAAAATCGAGGCTGTCCGAAAAAGCTTTCATCACCGCACCCGAAACCGAATTTGACGGGTCGCCGTCAAGCGGGGCACAATAAGGGCTTTCATAATTAAAGGTATAAACCGAAGTTTCAGCATATATCTGTTTATTGTAGCAGTGGGCTGCCGAAATTATGTATGGCCGACAGTCTTCGGCAGTATTATTAATAAGTGCACCGGAACAAACCTCTTTGCCATTTACAATTATTCTGCAAACGGCATCCTTTATTTCAGACCACTCATCTCCTTCCGGACAATTAATATCGATATTGCAACTGGCGGCAACCATCCCCGTTGGCCGTCTGTCGCTATACTTTAAAATTCCGAAAAAATCATGATTTACCTGAGAAATTACAAAATCATTTGCGCCGTTTTTCCCGGCGGGCACTTCATACTGAACGGTCAGCTCATCACCTGCAACCGGCGAAACCGCAAATTTACCAGAAGGCTTGTTGTTAAAAGAGGTGTATGCACCAAGATAATGCTCTTCGGCTTCGTTAAACAAAAAAAGACGTGCACCTTCGATAAGTTTGAAAGAATCAAAAATGAGATTGAGCGAATATGCCCCGCGCGAAATAATTTTCACCTGCCACACATCCCGGCCGTTAATATTGTATGTCCATACTCCATCGGTTTCGGGCGAAATATCAACATCAAAACCGTGTGCAAACCTGAACGGCTTCAGTTTTATCTCGCCCTCCCGAAGTGATGCTTCCTTCAGCAATGTTTCATTATCCACCGCAGGCATAACAACAACCGGCAACCCCCTGCTTTTTAAAACAGGCACTTCCATGGGCTGCCCGCCCTGCGAAACCTGTCCCGTAACCACCTGCAGCGATATCAGAAACAATAAAAATGTAAAAATTATGTAACGCATCCTTTTTACTTTTTGGCCAAAGTTAATATTATTGTAAAAAGGTTTGGTTTC
>CAZXTX010000367.1:0-3022 GCA_964643695.1 uncultured Mariniphaga sp.
GAAGTGATTTGAGCCAGTTAACCGCATTTTCCATTCCGAAATAGAGGGTGGGAATGAAAACCAGGGTAAGCAGTGTGCTTAACGACAGTCCACCGATTACGGTTATTGCAAATGGTGCCCCGATTGCCCCTACATATTCTGATTGTCCCATTGCCAGCGGGAACATTGCCACAATTGTGGTTATTGAGGTAATCAGAATCGGTCGCACACGCGACAGGCCGGCAGTCATAAGCGCACGCGATTTTCGGAATCCTCTGCTTCTTAGAATGTTGGTGTAATCAATCAGAATAATTCCGTTGTTTACCACCACCCCTATTAATATCAAAAAGCCGGTAAGTGTATTTGCATTGAAAAGACTGTTTCCGGTAAAAATCAGGGCCAGAAATGAGCCGATTGCAGCCAGCGGGATTGCAAACATGAGAACAATTGATGTTGTCAGCGATTCAAAAACCGAAGCCATTATCATTAAAATGAGCAGGAATGCCGCGCCTATCAGAAAATAGAATTCCGAAAACTGGTCTTCCTCATGGATTACTTCAATTGCCACTCCCGGCGGAATTTTATATGCTGCAACAACCTGATCCAGTTCAAGACGGTAAGCTTCAAGAAGTTCTTTTGACTGCTCCGCCTCCTGTGCAAAGCGGTAAAAAAGCTCAATCTGCTTTTCCTGATTTACCCTTGTAATGCTTGCCATCCCGTTGGAATAGACCAGGTCTGCAAAATCCTGAAGATCGTATGTCGCTCCCTGGTTATTGCTGACTTTAAGCTGGCGCAGGTCATCAATGCCTTTGGCTTTGGCTTCCTCCTCTTCATCAATCAGTTTCTCCTTGATTATAATGTCATATTCATCCGTTCCCTGTTTGAAATTTACACCAGAGGTGAACTCCCGTGTAAAAGAGCCAAGTTCGGAAGAGATACTGTTCATATTGAGCCCGAATTCGGTAAGCAGCAGCTGATTGAAATAGAGATGCAGTTCGGGTCTGTTTCTGGCAACACTTATATTTGCACTTCGGATTGATTCAAGATTTTCGATGAAATACTGAAGGTCTTCAGCCACATTCCGCATAGATTCAAAGTCTTCGCCCCTGATTACAATACGTTCGCGGTTTGTACCGATTCCCAGAAACCTTCCGAAATTTTCCATGCCGCCGCCACTGCCGCCTCTGAAACGCGAGCTGGATGCCGGTGCTGAAAGGCTTATTTCAGCCTGTGAAATGTTTTTTACAAGTCCTTCCACTTCCGATTTTATTTCGGCAATGGTGCGCTTGTTTATTTTTTCATAATCTTCCTGTAAAACAATGGTAATAATCGCATCTTCGGGCTGAATGTTGGTAATCACATCCTGCTTTTCCTCAATTTCCTCAAGCCGGCTTTCAACTTCGGTTGCAACAAGATCGGTTGATTCGAGAGTTGCACCGGTGGGGGTGGTGATATATATTGAAAAACGATTTTCCTCAACTTCTTCAAGGGTATTGATATTTATGGCAAGAACCGTAAAAATGGTTATGAAAAACAGAACAATTGCTCCCACCACTGTTGCAACAGGAGAACGCATGCTCGATTTCAGCAGAAGGATGTAAATCTGAATTATCCGGTTGTTGGTGGTAACCTTTTCGAAAAATATATTGTGCGATGATTTTCCTTTCAGCAGAAAATGGGCTGCCATGGGAATGAGAAGGAGTGCCACAAACAGCGATACCGTCAGAGTGGATATGATAGAAGCCCCTACATGGTTTCCGAGTAGTTTTATCATGTACTGCGATGAAAACAGGAACGGCAGGAAAATGGTGACGGTTGTAAGGGTGGAAGCCACAATTGAACGCCATACTTCGGTGGTTCCCTGAACAACGGCCAAATCGGGCGAAAATCTTTTTCCCGCCAGCCGGTATATATTTTCAAGTACCACAACACTGTTGTCCAGCAGCATACCGATTGCCAGAACCAGTCCCACCAGCGACAAGCTGTTGATTGACACGTTAAATGCATAGAAAAGATTGAAGGCTGTAAATACCGAAACCGGAATGGCAAGTGCAATTAGTGAAACAATCCGCAGATTTTTCAGGAAAATCCACAGAACAAAAATTGCAAGCAGTCCGCCAACAAGTGCCAGATTCATTATCTGGTCTATATTTTTCTCCATGGTTTCGGCCATATTGGTCTGAACCACCATTTCGACATCCTTCGGAACGAGTTTTTCGTTCATTTGAACAATGCGTTCCTGCACCTTGCCCGAAAGGTTTATCAGGTTTGCCTGTGAGTCGCTAACCAGCATTATTGAAACGGCATCCAGACCGTTTACGCGGCTGATGCTCTCCTCTTCCTTAACACCAAAGTAGATATCGGCTATATTTTTCAGGTAGATCGGCCCTTCGGCAACTATAATGTTTTCAATGTCGGTAACCTGGTCATATTCGGCGGTTACATGCACTATGTACTGCTTCTGGCTTTCGTGAAGATAACCTGCAAAAGTACGGTTTGCTGAGTTTGAGGCAATTGCGCTTCGTATTTGCGAAGGTGTGATGTTATATGCTTCACATGCAGCCTTGTCGTATGTAATTTCAACGGAGCGTTCCTTTCCTCCGAAAACATTTACGGATGCGATTCCGTCAATATTTTCAAATTCCGAAGCTATCTCCTGATCAACGATGTGACGCAGTCTGTCGGTGCCTCCGCTGCCCCTCACCTGAATTTCCATAAACTGGTTCGACATCTGCTGAATATCAACCCTGTTTACCGAAACCACAAAGTTGTCATCCAGATTGTCAGCAGCCTGTTTGATTCTTTCCTGAAGCTTTAAAAAAGTATATTTAAAATTGACATTCTGATTAAAATTCACCTGTATGGATGCTGACCGGTTGGTCAGATAGGTTTCCATACTTTCAATGCCTCCCATCGTCCCTATGGCTCCTTCCATCGGAATAACCGCCTGGTTCTCCATATATGCAGGGTCAACTTCAATTCGCGAGTTAATCTGCACATAGAGCATGGGAAGTTCAGCATTGGGCATAAGCTCCACCGGCAG
>CAZXTX010000368.1:0-3019 GCA_964643695.1 uncultured Mariniphaga sp.
TGAAAAAATAAATTCAACAGTGGTTGCAATGAGTGCCGACCCGATTGCATACAGTCTTGCATCACTTGATAAGCTAAGGGGAAAAGTAACCGATAATCAGTTGAAAAGTAAAGTTTATTTCTCGCAAAATTATCTGAATCCGGCAAAAGAGCTTGTAAATCAGGTTTTGGCAGAAAAAGAAGCAGATGAGGAGCTTGTCTGCTCTTATGCCGGTATATCGTTAAATGAATTGAATGAGGCTAAAAAGGTTTTGACGCCGCCAGTAAATCGTCCGGGGATGCCGCAACGCCCGCCGGCAGCAGAATTTTCAAAAGAAGAAAAAGAGAAGGCACTTGCTGTTGCCGAAATTGAGCATACCATCACAAATATTCTGAAATATAAAAAAGGACTGGAAGATAGTCCGGAGCTTGAATTTACGGCAATGCTCAATGCTCTTTCCGGTGGTTATATTGCACCGTCGTCGGGTGGTGATGCGGTTGCAAATCCAAAAGCGGTACCAACAGGGCATAATCTTTATTCGGTTAATGCCGAAGCCACACCTTCAGAAGCAGCCTGGGACAAAGGTGTTTTGCTGGTTAATTCCACACTTGAACAATATCTGAAACAGCATGGCAAATATCCGCAAAAAGTTAGCTACACATTTTGGAGCAGTGAATTTGTTGAGAGTGAGGGAGCCACAATTGCACAGGTGCTTTATATGCTGGGTGTTGAACCACTGCGTGATACATACGGGCGGGTTTCGGAACTGCGCCTTATTCCGGCAGAGGAACTTGGCCGCCCGCGTATTGATGTTGTCGTGCAGACCTCCGGACAATTCAGGGATTTGGCAGCTTCACGCCTGATGTTAATTTCAAAAGCCGTGGAAATGGCAGCTGCTTCAAAAGATGCCGGATATGAAAATATGGTTTCAAAAAGTACTGTGGATATCGAGCGTCAGCTGGTTGAGCAGGGTATATCACCAAAAGCAGCCCGTGAAATGTCAACAAAAAGAGTTTTTGGCGGTATTAACGGAATGTACGGAACAGGTATTCAGGAGATGATAACCGCCAGCGACAAGTGGGAAAGTGAAAATGAAATAGCAGAAACATACATTAACAATATGGGGGCTGATTACGGAAGTGATAAAAACTGGGGCGGGTTTCACAGCGGACTTTTGCGGACTGTTTTAGAAAATACGGATGTAGTTGTTCAGCCTCGCCAGAATAACACATGGGGTGCTCTCAGCCTCGACCATGTTTATGAGTTTATGGGCGGAATCAATCTTGCAGTCCGTAATGTAACCGGAAAAGACCCGGAAGCGTATTTTGCTGATTACCGTAACAGAACCCGTTTTAAAATGCAGGATTTAAAAGAGGCAATCGGTGTGGAGTCGCGTACAACGGTACTCAATCCGGTTTATGTTAAGGAAGTGATGAAAGGCGGTGCGGGTACGGCTGCTCAGATAACGGAAGTCGTAACGAATACATTCGGATGGAATGTTGCCAAACCGGATGTTATTGACAACGAACTGTGGGATGAACTTTATGAAGTTTATGTGAAGGATAAGCATAATCTGGGTACCGAAAGTTTTTTTAGAAATACTAATCCTGCCGCACTTCAGGAGGTAACGGCCATAATGCTGGAAAGCTCCAGAAAAGGAATGTGGAAAGCAACGGATCAGCAGCTTGCTACAATTGCAAAATTGCATACCGAAATGGTGAGGGATTTTGGCTCTACCGGAACCGGTTTTGCCGGAAGCAATACAAAACTTCAGGAGTTTATTTCAGGAAAAGTTTCACCCGAAGAAGCAAGAGTGTATAACCGCCAGGTTCAGAGAATGAAAAAGGCTGAAATTCAGGGAGAGGTGACTGAGAACGGAATGGTACTACGAAAAGAGCAGATGGGAAGTTCGTCAGAAATGGGGAAAGCTTCTTTAAACGGAATTTTGGCCGGTTCGGTATTGATAGTTGCATTTTTTGCAATACTGTTTTTAATAAGGAAAAAGAGAAAAAATATAAGTTAACCGGAGCATAATAAATTTTTACTGTGTAAGGTAAAAACAGATGGAACTCATTGTTCAAATATTAATGTTGTTTATTGTCATCAATCTTTTTTTGAAACTCAGTTTTTGGAAATGGTGGCAGGTACTGATATTTAGTCTGCTGGCAGCTGTTTTTGTGTTGATAATGAAGCAGTTTGCCATTGTACAGTCGAAAACCCAGTTGAACGATTATTTTTTGAATACTGAGGCATTGCAGAATGCAGCAGTTTTGGTTACTGTCGAGTCGGCCATAGGTTTTGCATTCTGTTTTGCTGCATTGCGAAACAAGTTTGAAAATGGCAAAAAACGGTGGCTTCAGTTTTTTTACTGGTATCCGGGTTTACTGGTTTTTGCAGTGATATTTTATCTGCTTACACAAAGTATCTTTAATATGTCTGGGGCTGATTTTGACAAGGTTACCCGTTTTGTGGCAGGCGGGGTGCTTATTGTGGTGCCAGCAGCAGCATTAATTATCAGAAAAATTTTGCCTGAGAAGGAATTCCGCTTAGAGGTACATTTTTTAGTCAGTCTTTTCATAGCAATAACCGGATTGCTGACCACCGTAAGCGGAAATGTCACCTACGCGGCAGTCAGGGAACCACTTAATATTAAGGCACTGGTTATGGCATCAGCACTGTTTGCTGCTGCTTTTTTAACCGGATATTTCTGGAACAAGCTAAAGTGGAGATTACTACAAAAAAAGGATTTTGTTAAAAACAAGGATATAAAATAAGATTGAATAGATGGAAATAATTTCAAAAACACTTTTTTGGGTTGCAAACAGTTTGTTGATACCTGATATTACTATTCTGCTGTTTCTTTTTGCGCGGGGCCTTTTTCTGATAGGCGGCTTTTATAATCAGTATATGACAAAGCGAAGAAATGACACAGCATTAGATGATAAAATTAAAAATCTGGACGGTGATTCTGTTCAGGAATTGAAAGCATCACTTCCGGTTAATGACAATTCGCTTTTTATCAGATATATCAGAGATTTGC
>CAZXTX010000369.1:0-3016 GCA_964643695.1 uncultured Mariniphaga sp.
TCTTCTTCCATATCCTGAAAATAGCGGTCTTTTGAACCTTTCTGCATTGATTCGATTGACCCCATTCCCCTGTATGCCTTAAACTTTCTTCCCTGATAGAGAATAGTTTCACCGGGTGATTCCTCCACTCCCGCAAAAAGGCTTCCTGCCATTACTGAATTTGCTCCTGCGGCAATTGCTTTAACAATATCACCCGAATAGCGTATTCCGCCGTCGGCAATAACCGGAACACCACTGCCCCTGATGGCTTTTGCAACATTGTAAATTGCAGTTAACTGTGGAATTCCAACGCCGGCAATAACCCTTGTTGTACAAATTGAACCAGGCCCGATTCCCACTTTCACCGCATCGGCACCGGCTTTTACAAGTTCCGCCGCAGCTTCTGCAGTACCAATATTTCCGGTTACCACATCTGTTTCAGGATATTTGGCTTTTATCCGTTTCAACATTTCCAGAACACCCTTTGAATGGCCGTGAGCAGTATCAATCACCAGAGCATCCACCTGAGCCTTTATCAGTTCATCCACCCTTTCCATGGTGTCTTCTGCAATTCCCACTCCGGCAGCAACCCTTAACCTTCCTTTTTCATCCTTGCAGGCAAAGGGTTTGTCTTTGGCCTTTGTAATGTCCTTGTAAGTAACCAGTCCGATAAGTTTGTTATTTTTATCAATAACCGGAAGCTTTTCAATTTTGTAACGCTGAAGAATTTCAGAAGCCTTTTCAAGGTCGGTTGATTCTGTTGTGGTTACCAGATTTTCACTTGTCATTACCTGACTGATAGGACGTTTCATATCTTTTTCAAACCTCAAATCGCGGTTTGTGACAATTCCCTGCAAATAACCGCCGTTATTTACAACAGGAATACCCCCTATTTTATATTGTTTCATGATGTCCAGTGCATCACCCACAGTTTTTTCGGGAGTTATGGTAACCGGATCGTATATCATTCCGTTTTCTGCCCGTTTAACGGTAGTTACCTGATGCGACTGCTCTTCAATATCCATATTTTTATGAATAACCCCGATACCGCCTTCGCGGGCAATTGCAATTGCCATTTTATATTCGGTAACGGTATCCATTGCTGCCGTGACAATTGGCGCATTAATTATTATTGAACGTGAAAAACGTGACGACAAATTTACCTGACGGGGTAAAATTTCTGAATATGAAGGAACTAACAGTACATCGTCAAAAGTTAAACCTTCAAAAATTACTTTATCTGAAAAAAATGACATGGCTACTTTTTTTGTTGAAAATAATTTGCAAAATTACAAAAATTTAGATTATAGCAGGCTATATAATTGAAGAATGCTGTTAATTATTAGAAGATACAATATAGTCAGGCAGGGAACCCGAACAATTTAAAATCCCCTTCGGGATAATATCCTAATCGGCTGTTTAATGCCTGCATAATTTGTTTAACGCAATTAATCATAAGGAAATATTATTTTTACAGTCGCGGTTTAAATTTAAAACAACTTACACCGTATGAATAGTTACAGGCAGATATTAAATAAATACTGGGGATTTCAGGAATTCAGACCGTTGCAGCTTGAAATTATCGAATCGGTTGCTGCCGGAAAGGACACCCTTGGTTTAATGCCCACAGGCGGCGGTAAATCTGTTACGTTTCAGGTTTATTCGCTTTCCAGGAAAGGTATCTGCATCGTAATTACACCGCTTATTGCACTGATGAAAGATCAGGTTGAAGGCCTGAACAAAAAAGGGATTAAAGCCCTCAAAGTTCACAGCGGAATGTCGCAAATGGAAATAAGAATTGCACTTGACAATGCAGTGTGGGGCGAATATAAATTTCTTTACATTTCACCGGAAAGGCTTGATTCCGAAATTTTCAGGGAAAGGTTTGCCGGAATGAACGTAAACCTGATAACCGTTGACGAGGCACACTGTATTTCACAATGGGGATACGATTTCAGGCCCAGCTACATGAATATAATCCAAATCAGGAAAATATTTCCCGATGTAAATTTTTTAGCACTTACGGCAACTGCCACACCAAAAGTTGCGGATGACATTCAGGATAAATTAGGATTTAAAAGCAAAAACATGCTCAGCATGTCGTTTTTCCGCGAAAACCTCAGCTATATCGTAAAAAACCGGGAAAACAAAACCGGCTATATTCTGGAAACCGTAAAAAAAGTAAAAGGCTCAGGTATTATATATGTACGAAGCCGGAAAGGAACACGTGAGTTAACATCCGAACTTCGGAAAAACAAAATATCGGCAGATTTTTACCATGCGGGCCTGAGCACAGGAATAAGACATGAAAAACAGGATGAATGGATTTCGGGCAAAACACGGGTGATTGTGGCAACAAATGCTTTTGGAATGGGAATAGACAAACCCGATGTAAGATATGTGATTCATGTGGACCCGCCCGATTCGCCCGAAGCATATTTTCAGGAAGCCGGAAGAGCCGGCAGAGACGGTAAAAAAGCGGCAGCGGTTTTACTGTTTGACAATGCCGACAAAACCAGACTTAAAAAACATATTGCCACATCTTTTCCAAAAACGGACTACATAAAAAGAATTTATCAGGCAGTTTGCAACTATTTACAGATAGCCGAAGGGTTTGGAAAAGGCCAGACCTTTGAGTTCAGCCTTCAGAATTTTGCACAGTCATTTAAGTTTCAGCAGCTGATGGTTTACAACAGCCTGAAAATTTTACAGCGCGAAGGTTATCTGGAATTTACCGAAGAATCTGAAAATGCTTCACGAATATTTTTTATCGTCTCGCGTGACGAATTATACAAATTTCAGGTTGCCAACGAAACTTTTGATACTTTTATAAAGCTTATTCTGCGTTCATACACCGGACTTTTTAACGGCTATATAAACATTGATGAAGAACTGCTTGCCCGCAGGCTGAAAATTGACCGCGAAACTGTTTATAATTTCCTGAAATATCTCCGAAAATCGAAAATAATTGATTACGTGCCCCAAAACCGCAGTCCGTTTATCTATTTCAGCAAGGAAAGGCTCAGCATTGACCGGC
>CAZXTX010000370.1:0-3015 GCA_964643695.1 uncultured Mariniphaga sp.
TGTCAAAGATGAATGATTTTGTTATTACTTTGAATGAAAAACAAACATATAAGGAGCGAAACAGCAAAATAACAGGTGTTAAACATGCGATATAATTATGCTTGTATCCAGATTTCGGAGACATCACTGGAGTGTGATTCAGTCATAGTATGACTTGGACTTGGACTTGGACTTGGACCTGAACCTGAACGGGGCGTTGTCTCTGTAACCTCAATTCCCTTTTTGTCTTGACACAAAAAAGGAATCAAAAAAAGTCAAGACTGCGCCCGCTTCGCTCGAAAAATTTAGCTTTCCAACGGCTGAATCATCCAAACTCGCTCCTTTGTCGCTCAAACAGCATATCCCGAATCCTCGGGAACGGTATATTCATTTCAAACCTGTCCTCTTATAGAGGATTTACGATAAACTTTCGATAGGCCAAAATTAAGAATGTCAAAATCTGTCCTTAAATATTAAAAAGAATTGAAAGATATATTACTACAAGTAATTTAAGTTCAATGATAAAATAGTTTTAGGATGCTATTGATAATTTGCTGTTATTTTTATTCATAACGGATTTTTTGCCATTTGTTAATTTTTAATTTTACTTTTGATTTTCTGAAGATAATTTATTAAAAATATGCAAAATATAAAACATTACTATTCAATTCCTGCCGCTCCTGAAGATGTGTATAATGCACTGACAAATAAAAATATGATTGAAATATGGACAGGTGAGAATGCGGTTATGGAGCCGGTTGAAAACAGTGAATTTTCGTTGTGGGACGGAAGTATTACAGGGGTAAATCTTGAATTCGAAAAAAATCGAAAAATTGTGCAGGAGTGGTTTTTTGGTGAGCAGGAAGAGGCTTCTGTTGTAACTATCATCTTTCATCCCGACAAAAACGGAACAAGTGTGGAGCTGAGGCATACCAATATCCCGGAAGAGGCTTTCAGTAACATTTCCGAAGGATGGGATGAGGATTATTTTGGCGCACTCAGGGAGCTGTTTATCTGATGTTACAAGAAATATTCAAGTATTTTTTCAAGGAACAAGTGCTCCGGTTTCACGGATAAATATTATTGCATCATACCGGAAGGCAGGTAAAGTTGGTACGTAATTCCCGTAATCCAGATATGTGCTGTATGTTACTCCAATGGCACGGTGCCCGATTGGCGATGAAAGCAGAGGATGTTTCTTGTCATCTTCATTAAAAATCAGGAAAAACTGTTCATGGGGTAACTGGGCGAATAAATAATCGAGGCTTCCTTTTTTAGCTCTGGGAACTTTCATAATCCGCATGGGGTCTTCCCATTCCGAAGCTGCATTTACCCTGCCGCTGAAAGTACTGAATCCCAGTATAAAAACATTGTCAATTCCAAATTCTCCTCTTGAAAGTTCGCCTATATTGTATCTTCCGGCTATTTTCATGTCGGTGGCACGAGAGTCGCCAACATGGGTGTTGTGTGCCCATACAATTCCCTTCGTGTTTTCACCGTGAAAATCAATCAGCCGGGTAATTGAAGCCCACATATGATCCACCCGGCTGTTCAATGAAGAGGTGTTGTTATGATAAACGAGTCTGTAAAACTTTTCGGCATTTTTAGCAACAAGTGCATTCTGTTCTGCCCTGAAATGAGCTTTTTCTTCAAAAATATCAGCCGGATTTCTGTATTTGAGAAGAGTATCTTCCACCTGTTGCAGCATCTCTGCACACAAATTGTCATTTAAAGCCGTACCCCTTGCATAGAGCCACTCATCAGGTTCAAATCTTGCAAAGCAGTTGAGTCTCCCGAGTATATCATTGTGTTTTTCGGGTAAATGTTTTTCGGTATATGCCAGCAAATCATTCATCGCATCCCAGTGTCCGTAAACATCAATACCGTAAAATCCTGCTTTTTCTTCAAAGGGAAGTGGTGCGTTGTAATTTCTGAGCCATTCGGCCAGCTCCAGAATAACTTTGTTTGCCCACATCCATTCGGGCCACCGGTTAAATGTCTGAAGAACCTCTTCAGCCGATGGCAACGCATCGTCAAGTCCCTTAACATATTTATTTAGCCGGTAAATTGCAGCCCAGTCACCCTCAACTGCAATAAACCTGAAGTTCTTTTCAGAAATAAGCCGTTTTGATATTTCGGCACGCCAGTGATAATATTCATAAGTGCCGTGAGAAGACTCACCCAGCAAAACAAGTTTTTTCTCTCCCGCTTCTTCAATAATACGGTCTAAATCTAAAGAATTGCTGAAAGGAACGGCATTGGCTGTAAAATATGAGATTAGTTCAGTATTATCCTTCTTTTTAGGCGGAGACAAACCAAATCCTGCCAACATAAAAAACAATATCAATGAAACTTTTGCTGTCATGACTTTTCTTCAGATTAAATCGTAAACGGCTAAATATAGTAATAATCAACAGAGAATACTATTTGTGAAAATGTTGCAACAAGAGAGAGAAAATAATTCAGTTATTGAGTTTGTCAAAAACTTTTGGGATACCTATATAGTTACAGCTGCAATTTGTTATGGCCCGCAGGTGTAATCTCTGCCGGTGTAGGTGATATTCAGGAAGAGTTTGAAGCTGCCGGAGTAAAATATGCTGACAGACCGGTAGTTGTAGATGCCAATTTAATTACCTCAAAAATTTCGCAGGACATGTATGCTTCTCAAAAAGTATAGCAGATGCACTTGAGAAACAACTGAATCAATCTGCCGTTTTGTTGTTTCGCACCGGTATTTATTCAGAAAAATAATTTTCTGAATAGAAAGTTGTATCTTTGCAGGAACAGATACAGGTTCTTTTTTTACTGGGAACTTTAGCTTGAACTGCTATTAAATATGGGGCTGACCGGTTTTGACAGCGGGCAGAGGAGGCAGATAAGCATGCAGGGTTTTGATTGTTGACCCTTTAAAATAATGGTCAAAGCATAATTGGCGAAAATAACTACGCTCTTGCTGCGTAACCGAATCACAGTAGGTAAACGCTTAATTCCGGTGCAAGGCACCGGAACAGGACATCGCCCGGGTGCCGTTGTTTC
>CAZXTX010000371.1:0-2990 GCA_964643695.1 uncultured Mariniphaga sp.
TTAGTGTATACAAAATAATTAAGACAAAAAAGGATGAATCTGATTGATATTCAATTAACTAAATTCTTGAAAAAAATTTAAATGCCGGTTTTCTGATAAACTCACGCTAGAGGACAGTACTGTTTATGGAGACAGTGCTTATATCAATTATAACTATGAGAAAAACAGCCAGGAAGCTGAAAATATAAAGATGATGATAGCCAGAAAAAGCAATTTCAAAAAAAAGCATGATCCCTGGCAGGAATATTGGATCTCGGTAAACAAAAAAAGGATCGAGATAATGTTCAGCCAAATATCTGTTATGTTCCCAAAACGTATTCATACTGTAACATTTGATTGAGTGGTATTCAAATTGATATTGTTTATCTTTGTTTTTATTTTAAATGAGAAATTTTTACAATAGATAGCAACTTGGATTAATTATAAAATCTTAAACATGAAGAAACATTTATATAAATACATAACAGTCAGTGAAGAAGAAAAAAAACTAGGGATTTATGTTTTAGGTTCGGGACACACTGAGGTCAGTAAAAAGATAGAATACCCGTTGATAGATCATCCGGCTCATCATTATTTTCACTGGTCACAGGGCAGAAAAATGTCTGAGTATCAGATTTTATATATAATAAATGGCAAAGGAAAATTTGAATCAAATACGTCGGGGGAACAATCTGTATGCGCAGGAGATTTATTTATTCTCTTTCCTGATATATGGCATCGTTTTTGTCCCGACAAGGTAACCGGATGGAATGAGTATTGGATTGAATTTAACGGTGAATTGATTGATTATCTCAGGAGGGAAAAGTTTCTGGATTCAAAACAGCCGGTAATATCAGTCGGATTAGAGGGGGAAATCATGAATAATTTTCTGAAAGTCATTCAGCTGATGAATGAAGAAGAACTCAACCTGCAATATTCAGTCTCCGGAATTCTTTTTCAAATCCTGATGCAGGTGATTTCTAAGAAAAAGTTCAATTCAGGCGACGAAACGGGCATTGAAAGTAAGATAAAACAGGCAAAATTAATAATACTTGAAGAAATGGATAAACTTATAATTTCTGAATCCATTGCTGAAAAGACAGGTCTGGGATATTCATTGTTCCGCAAGGAGTTTAAGCGGTATACGGGATTTTCACCCGGTCAATATCAGATACAATTACGGATACAGAAGGCAAAAAACCTTTTGTCGATCACTGATCTGTCTGTTAAGGAGATTGCATATCAACTGGGTTTTGGATCCAATAACTATTTCTCTAGGATTTTCAGGCAAAAAACAGGGATGAGCCCTTCTAATTACAGGTTAAGAAATTTGCGCTAAAGTTTTTGTAATTCTTGCCGAAAGGCTTGTCATATACAATTTGAATCATCACAGCAAGACATTTTTGAGATTTAATTTATATCATTATATGCTATCGACATGTCATTTTGTGCATTGAATGCAACATCTATAATAAATATTTTTGTAGATAAGAATGAATATTAGATATCTGTTTAATAGTCACCTATAATAAATAATTAATCAAAATTAACGACAAAAGAGTTATTATCATTTACAAATTGTTTAAGATTACTATTCTTGTCAGAATATAACACTATGGCTAAAAATAAATATGTAATCGTTTGCGCCTTTACAGCCTCTTTAGGTGGTTTGTTATTTGGCTTTGATACAGCTGTAATATCAGGAGCCGAAAAGGATATTCAGCTACTTTTTTTTTTAAATAGTTTTTGGCACGGATTTACAGTTGCCATTGCCCTTATTGGTACACTCATAGGTGCATTATCAGCCGGCTGGCCGGCTGATAAGTACGGCAGAAAGAAATTATTGTTGATAATTGCTTTGCTTTATACGGTATCAGCAGTGGGCAGTGCTCTTGCACACAACTGGATAGGATTTCTTATATACAGGTTTATTGGCGGACTGGGTGTCGGGGCTTCCTCTGTAATTGCACCCATGTATATTACTGAAATTTCTCCAGCAAGGCTTCGGGGCAGCTTGGGGACAAGTTTTCAGCTGAATATTGTAGGCGGAATTTTGCTATCATATTTTTCTAATTATTGGATCTCCCAGGTTATAGAAATTGAAGCATGGCGTTGGATGCTGGGTGTTGAAAGCATTCCTGCCATGCTCTTCTTTTTCCTGATTTTTACTATTCCTGAATCTCCACGCTGGCTTGTTTTAAAAGGCAGGGATAATAAAGCAAGGACTATACTTCAAAAAGTCGGGGCCTCAGATCCTGATAAGGTATTAATTGAAATTGAAAATTCAATTGAAAAGAGGGCAGACAGGATATCTGAATCACTTTTTTCTGCAAAATACAAGAAGCCTGTTTTTCTTGCGATACTTGTAGCATTTTTTAACCAGATGTCGGGGATAAATGCTGTGATGTACTATGCTCCCCGAATTTTCGAAATGGTAGGGTATGCAAAAGAATCAGCTCTTTTACAGTCTATATCGGTTGGCATAACGCTATTCATATTTACCATTGCAGGTATGTTATTGATTGATAGGGTAGGCCGCAGAAAATTGTTGCTTACAGGTGCGGTAGGAATGATATTGTTTCTAGGACTGGTATCCAAGACCATTTTTACCACAACTGACGGCAGTATCTGGATGCTGGTTTATCTTGCCGGATTTATCACCTTTTTTGCTTTTTCGCAGGGTACAGTGATTTGGGTTTATATTTCTGAAATATTTCCCAATGCCGTAAGAGCAAAAGGGCAGACTTTAGGTAGTTTTACACATTGGACCATGGCTGCTGTGATTTCCTGGCTGTTTCCTGTTTTAGTCGATAAAAGCTCTTTTGGAGGAGGGATGACATTCACCGTTTTTTCAATAGCTATGGTGCTTCAGTTTATTATTGTTTTCAGATTATTTCCTGAAACAAGGGGCAAATCACTGGAAGAAATTCAAAAAGAACTTACATAAATCATTTAAATGAAACCTACATGACAATTTTTTGACGCCCACGAGAATGAAAATTGGGGCGATG
>CAZXTX010000372.1:0-2981 GCA_964643695.1 uncultured Mariniphaga sp.
GTAAAGCCACCGAGAATTGTAAAAACAGCAACTATTATTCCGGTATAAAAAACAGTGGTCATTACACTCCATCCCAGCAAACTGTTCAGAACAAGTGCACCGGCAAAAAGTGTGAAAGCCAGTTTGGTCATGATGCTTATTACAAGCATAAGACCCGAAAAGAAGAGGCGTGCCTTGCGGTTGTATCTTATTTCCAGAAATTCGGGAATGGTAAATATTTTATTTTTAATATAATAGGGAAACAAAATGGCACATGCGAAACCGAGTGTTATTGCCGTGGTCAGTTCCACCGAACCTGCCGAAAGGCCGTATCGGTAAGAGTCACCTGACAGGCCGACCAGATGTTCGGCACCAATATTTGTGGCAAACAGCGAAGCACCGATTACCGGCCAGTTTATTTTTCGTCCGCCCAGAAAAAAACTGCTGCTGTCTTTTCCGGCTTCCCTGCGGTGAGCCATATAGAGTCCGGCTGCGAGGCTGCCGCCAAGCACAATAATTACTACAATCCAGTCGGTTAAGCTTAGTGAAATACTCATTTGAGATAAGTTTTATATTATTTCTTCAAGTTTTTCCAGTCTCTGAATTCCCTGAACCATTGCCCTTACGGTATGGTAATTTATTTTCCAGGAATGGCCCATGTGTGTCCAAATCGGTTCGCCGCGGCGGGTGAGCAGCGGATACCATTCGCCTACGCCTTTGTTTACAACCTTGTCAAAAACAAACCGGTGTACATTCTTATATGCATCCAGGTATTTTTCATCACCTAATAAAATGACGGCATCCAATAAACCAATCAAAACTTCGGCCTGCTGCCAGAACTCTTTTTCACGGTCGTAAACCCCGCCGGAATGCGGACCTTCCACGAATACGCCGCCAAACTCGTAATCTATTCCGTTTTCAATAGTGTGATCATAGATAATCCGGAATAAATCGAGATACTCTTTTTTATCTTCTTTCAGAATATCAAGAGCATGGTTTAGCAGCCATGCAAATTCGGCATTGTGTCCGTAACAGGTGTTGTCGGTGGCATTACCTTTTTGTCCCTCTTCCGAAAAACGATCCCATCCCCAAATAATATCGAATTTGATTTGCGGTGCAATGCTCCAGTCTTTATAAAACTGCGGAATTCCGGTTTTGTACTGCGGATGTATAATCCGGTTGAGAAGTATGTCAATTATTTCGGTTAATTTGCGTTGATGCACCTCTTCGCCTGTGTATTCATACAGGGCGGTAAATGCTTCCATCAGGTGCATGTGAACATCGAGTGTTTTTCGGTCGCCTCCCTGACTTCCCGGTCCGCAAAGTTTCCAGTTGCGGTGAAACATTTCCCAGTAGCCGCCATACATTGTGTCAACACAATATTTCTGAGTCAGGTCGAACACTTTTTGAGCATATTCAATTCCGCGCTTATCGCCTGTTGCAAGAGTATATTCGCTTAATGAATAAATTGCAAAGCTGTGTCCGTAAATTATTTTCTTGTCAATTTTTACATTTCCTTTTCTGTCGGTCATCCAGAAAAAGCCGCCATTTTGATTATCCCACATTTTATCGAGGATGAAATCCACACCGCGGCTTGCCATTTCGGCGAGTTTTCCGTTACCGTATCCGGCCCTGTGTGCCGAAGAGAGAGTGTAGAGACTTCTGGTTTGTGCTATAAGTGATTTTTCGTCTTCACCCGTGTCGTTACCCTTTTCGTCAAAGTGGGTGAGGAATCCGCCGTTCTTTTGGTCAGCCATTCGTGAAGTCCAAAAAGGAAGCAACTCATTGTTCAGATGATTTTGAGCTTCATTTTTAAGCTGAATAATTTCATTTTTGTTCATGAAGTTTAGTTTTTTATTATTTCAGATTTCTGTAATACATCTCCTTAGCCTCTATCTTCATTCCGGGATTGTGTCCCTGAATTGCAAAATGGCCGGTTTTATATTCATCATCTTCATAGGTCATCACCGGCTTGTTGTTAATCCAGAATTTTATTTTGTTTCCGACAACTTTAATCCGGTAGCTGAACCACTCGCCGTCACTGGTCAGCAGTTTGGTTGCTTTTCCGGTTGGTGTTCCGGGTTTCCACAGCCAGCCGGTGTGAGCATCCTGATTATGACAAATCTGAGCTTCATAGCCGCGTGGAAAACCGTCGGGATTATCTGCCGGCGGTACCGCCCTGAAGTAAACGCCGCTGTTTGTTTTCTCGCCGGAAATACGGAACATTCCTTTAAATTCAAAGTCGGTGGCAGTAGCATCTGTGTATATATGCCCCATGCCGTCATCACCTGTCAGAATACCATCCTGTACATACCATTTTGCATTACCTCTCACAAACCAGCCGGTTAAATCCTTACCGTTAAAAAGCGATATCCATTTGGATTTGGCCTGCGAGGTGCCTGAAATCATCATCAGACATACTGTAAATAAGATTACTGATATTTTTTTCATAGCAATTTGTTTTATTATGATTAATAATTTGTTTCGTAAATTTATGACTTTGAATTTAATTTTTTATAAAGTGCAAGTAAAAAATCGCGGTTATCTGCGGTAAGGTAGTGCATTTCCCCGCCCATCCGGTTAAATGTTTTGTTGTACCGAAGATAATACGCCGGATTATCCATAGGCGGTTCGCCGTCTTTGTTCCAGTTCCAGTCAGATTCAGCCAAATCAACTATAAGAATATAGTGATTGTCGATATGGCTTTTTTTCTGAATTTCAATGTTTTGTGACATTGAAAGTGATTTTTCAAAAATCATGGGTGACATAACTGCCGAGCCCACCGACATATAAACACCGTTTTCAAGGTTTGACACACTTTGCACGAAATAGAGAAAGTCGGTTTCTGCTGTTCTGCCAACTGAAGCTCCGTGGTTCATCGGGTGAGTGTATATTATGTCATGCCCGAACATGGGATGCCCCGTAAACTTAACTTTATGGGCAAAGGCATTTCCCTGTACCGAGTATTTTTTATACGGATGCGGAATTTTCATAAATCCCGG
>CAZXTX010000373.1:0-2975 GCA_964643695.1 uncultured Mariniphaga sp.
TAGAACAATTGAGCAGAGCGATAAGTGGTCTATTATATTTTTCCAATCGGTATTAACAGCTTATTGAAAGATTTTTCTCACTTAACATACTATCGGAGCAAGCTTTAATATAATTGGAAAAATTGCCGCATTACCGTTCCGTTTGTGGCTTATCTAAAAATAATATCAGAACTTTTCTCAAACAGAATACTGTGAAAACTTGTCCATAAAAGTGGCATAATAAGTTTTGGAAACAGGAATATCCGGTGTGCGCTCTGCATCTAACTCGATAACAATTCCACCTTTGATTTTTTTCAGTATTTTTACTTTATCCATATTCACAATATACGAGCGATGACAGCGCGTCAGCGGAGTATCGGAAGAATATCGCTCGTCAATCCACTTCAGTGAGTTTCGCAAAAGGAAATGTGAAATCTCAGATTTATTCAGATAATAAATGGTGGTATAGTTGTCAGCAGACTCGATATAAAGCAAATTATCAAGCATGATGGATATTTTCAAATCACCCTTTTCATCGGGAAAAGCAATAAGAGTTCTTGATCTTAAATCTGTCGATTTTATCTTTTCAATATCATCAAGCATGGCAACTTTTTCTCTCCATGAAAAATAAAGCCACGAAATGGCATAAGGAAGAAGCAAAATCAATGCTGTATTTGTAAGACTTTGATGAAATATCTCTGTTAAGTCTCTGTTTACCCCATCTTTGGTGAAAAATTTGACAAAAAGCGTATAAAATACAGCCATTGCCACTATCTCGCACAAAATCCACAAAGCATATTTCCAGTAAAGAACATCGTGTTTTTTTGAATATGCTTTGAGAATAACACGGCTTATAACCACTACAAGCATACCGGTAAGTATTATCAGGCTGGAAAATGCAAAATACTTTATGTCTGACACACCGGGATACCAGTTACGCGAACCGAAAGGCTCAAACAGATTTATAAATAACAGCGCAAAAACAGCTGTAAAAACAATCAGTTTGATACTGTTTTTCTTTTCATAAAGATATGCCGGTATTTTTTTTAACATAAAAAGGCAATTTAATATATCAGCCGTTACAAAGGTAGATTTTTATTAAATATTTGCCATAAAACAAGTTTGATGAATCTCTTATTTTACCCCTGCCTGTCAGTTTTCACCCCACATACTGATTTTTATCCCATAGCAGCACTGCTTTTCCCTATTATTTGCAAAGAATTGAAAATGAGTATTTTTTTACTGTAAAAATAAGAATATGATGAATTATAATGAACGATATACAACACTGAACAGCTGTTTCAGCTTAGGAAAAGATTATCATATTAAAGAGACAGGAACCAAAATCCGATTTTTTGATTTTAAGAGTAATTTACCGGAAGAGCAAGAGAGCAAACTATTGCAATTATTTGACAGTAATATTGAAGAGAATTATTTATTTAAATATCCTGTTTTTGTGCCTGACAATCATGTTAAATTTGAAAAAGCTGTTTTATTACTTCACGGATTAAATGAAAAAGGCTGGAACAAGTATCTTACCTGGGCTGAATATTTATCAAATCATACCGGAATGCCGGTTATCCTTTTTCCATTAGCGCATCATATAAACCGTGCACCTGCTGCATGGTCGAATCCACGCCAAATGATTGACACCCTTAATCACAGAAAAGAAAAATACCGGGATGAACGCTCCATAAGTTATGCAAATATAGCACTCAGCGAGCGATTGAGTGAACATCCCGTAAGGTTTTATTTATCGGGACGGCAAACATTACTCGACCTGAATAAACTGTTTAAAACAATTAAAAACGGAAAGCATCCCCTTTTTAAAGAAGATACCGTTATTAATATTTTCGCATATTCCATCGGGGCACTTTTAGCACAAGTAGCATTAATGGATAATCAAAACAATCTTTTTTCGGATTCGCGGCTGTTTATGTTTTGCGGAGGAAGTATTTTCAGCTCAATGTCCGGTGTTTCCCGCAGCATTCTCGACCAGCCTGCCTTTAAAAGGCTAAGACAATATTACATTTATATTTTTGGAAACGAACCAAAATCGTTTTGGAAACGTGACAATGCATTCACTTCCTTTTGGAAAATGATAACTCCTGAAAGATTTAAAAAAGAGCGGGAAGATTTTTTTGCCGGTTCGGCAGGCAGAATTAGCGGTGTTGCCTTATCAAAAGATGAAGTAATTCCCTATCGTGGTGTACAGGAAGCAATGGGCAGGGAGAATGCAGCTTTGTCAGTTCATCTGCAGGATTTCCCTTTTATTTATTCACATGAAAACCCTTTTCCTCACAATGAAAAAGACATCACTGCTTTAAACAGAGCTTTTGAAGATATATTTTCAAAGGCAGCATCATTTTTGTCACCTCACTGAATATAGCCGCCGATTCCGTTTTTACCATCAGTTAGATACAATATTCAAAAGCAATAAAGAAACTGATCAGTCTTAAAAGATAAAAAAAACATCAAACTTATTTCCACTTTACCAAATGAAATTATTTTTGTTTACAAAAAGTTAAATTATTACAGTTTTGCAGAAATCAGTTTGAAACGTTCAAAACATTGACATAATAAACTTGCACACCTTTGTCTTGTGTGAGTTTTCGGTGAAAAATACTTAAAAACCACACTCTGAAGGGTTAGCACAAGACTTCTCACGAAAAAGTTATCAACATTTATTAAAACAATAAAGTCCGGCAATAATTACCGGACTTTATTTGCGGAGAGAGAGGATTATGAACCTTCTTCCGTAACCCTACTTATGTTCAATGACTTACTTCATAATTTCTGTTTATGAGGTATGGTTAAGAGCATAAAAAGATTGTCCGCATCTGACCACATTTGTCGCCATAAAACTCATGGTTCAAAGATACAACAACTTTTGGAAAATTCAATACCACTGATTGTTAAATGTTTACGGTTAGTGCAAGGTGCAAGTACCTATATATAGGTACTTGCACCTTGCACTAAACCCTTATGATGAACCG
>CAZXTX010000374.1:0-2975 GCA_964643695.1 uncultured Mariniphaga sp.
AAAAAACAAGTTATACGAATTGTATTTACAATCGTTAATGCCGATGGTTAAAATATTTAGAACAATTGAGCAGAGCAATAATTAGTCTATTATATTTTTCCAATCGGTATTAAAAATCATTCCGGTTAATTTCATAAAAAATTCATTTTTCCTGATTACCTTTGCCGCGTTTTAAGCATAAACTCAGCTAAAAAATATTTTGCAAACTATGATTTTATCGGTTTTAATTCCTGTATATAACGAAGAAAACACAATTAGCACCATATTAGACAGAGTGTCAGAGGTAAAACTTGATTTTGGTTTTGAAAAGGAGATTATTATTGTTAACGATGCCTCTACCGACAATTCGGTGCAGATAATTGAAAACTACATAAAAGAACATCAGGATTCAAACATAAAACTGTTTTTACAACCTGAAAACATGGGAAAAGGAGCTGCCCTTCACCGCGGAATAACCGAGGCTGCAGGCGATTATATTATTATTCAGGATGCCGATCTGGAATATGACCCGCGCGAATACAACCTGCTGCTGAAACCTGTTGCCGAAGGAAATGCCGATGTGGTTTACGGCTCCCGGTTTATGGGCGGAAATCCGCACCGGATTTTGTTTTTCTGGCACTCAATCGGGAACAGGTTTCTCACTTTCTGCTCAAACATGTTTACCGATCTGAACCTTACCGACATGGAAACATGTTATAAGCTCTTTAAAGCTGACACTATTAAAAATCTTAACTTAAAGGAAAAAAGATTCGGGGTTGAACCGGAGGTTACAGCAAAAATTTCACGTGTACCGAATATTCGAATTTACGAAGTGGGTATTTCGTATTACGGACGTACTTACGACGAAGGTAAAAAAATTGGCTGGCGTGACGGTTTCCGGGCTTTGTGGTGTATATTGAAATATAATATTTTTCAAAAATAACTAAAACTATGAGCAGGTTTTCCAAAAAACATCTGCTTTTTCTCTTTTTAATCCTGTTTGCCACAATACAGCTTGTTTTGGTTCTGCTCAGTGATACTGTTTACGGCTACGGCGGCAATGACAATACAGGCCACTTTCAGATTGCACGATATTCGTTTAAATACCCGAAATTACTGCTCGACTTGTGGGGCAAACCGGTTTTTACAGCTTTATCGGCACCGTTTGCGCAGTTTGGATATTCCGCAGCCAAGATTTTCAATATTATTGCTGCTGTTTTAACCCTTTTTATTTCGGCAAAAACTGCTGAAAAACTGTTTCCGAAAAGTTCTCTTTTTACTGTTGTTTTTATTGCATTTGCACCTGTTTATTTCTTGTTGTCAACAAGTTTTCTTACCGAAATTTTATTTAGTTTAATACTGGTTGCGGCTGTTTATCTCTTTGTTACAAACAGGTTTTTATTTTCGGCGGCAGTTATTTCATTTTTACCCTTTATACGAAGCGAAGGTATTGTTATTCTGCCCGTTTTTGCACTTGCCTTTATACTTAACCGGTCGTACCGCTCTCTGCCCTTCTTGTTTTCTGGCTCACTGTTCTACTCAATTACCGGATATTTTGTTTTCGGCGACTTTTTATGGTTTATCCACAATCAGCCCTATTCTCTCGGTGAAAGTATTTACGGCAGCGGAAGCCTTTTCCATTTTGTAAAGCATAGTCATTCAATTTTTGGAATTCCGCTTTTAATACTGATTGTTTTTGGAGGTATTTACTGGTTTATTTCAATTCTGAAAAATTTCTCATTGCAAAACCGGAATACAATTTTATTTATACTCATTGCCGGAAGCTGGATTGTATATTTTACAGCGCACAGTTTTGTGTGGTGGAGAGGCACAGGAGGTTCACTCGGATTAACACGTGTAATTGGCGGAATCATTCCGCTGGCGGCATTAACCGGCATGAAAACATTTGAATTTATTTCCGGAAAGTTAAAGGAGAAAATTTCAGCCTATACAATTTTTTCGATATTGGCTCTGTTACAAATTTTATTATTTTTCACTCAAAATTCTCTGTTTCTTAATGCCGACCCTACCGAACAGATAATAAAAAAAGCAGCCGCTTATATAAAAATCGAAAAATCCGAAAAAAAAGTTTTTTATTTCAACCCCCTGCTGATTCATTTTCTTGAAACTGACCCGTACAACATCTCACTTTGCAATCAGTGGATAGCCGACAGGCAGCAGCCGTCAAACAGTATGGAATGGGGCGATTTGTTAGTGTGGGATGCACATATTGGCCCGAATGAAGGTGAAGTTCAATTAGAAAATCTTGAAAACGATCCTTACCTTAAAAAAGTTAAAGCATTTTATCCGCTCGAAAAAGTTGTGGTTTTAGGAGGTTATGATTACAGCGTACAGATTTATGAAAAATCAGAAGAGAAAAACGATTCTATAATCGTTTCCGACACATATAAACAGGTTCGAAGTTTTGAAAATTATTTGGATGAACGAGTTAAAGAGGTTGATAATTTTAAGGTTTGGGAGTTAGACAGCAATCAGGAATACAGCCCGGGCATCACAATCAGGCCCGATGTTCTGATACGACACGACATTATTGAGGCAGCCGTAACATTGAATTACATGGCATTGGAGCCAACCGGCCCCGATGAAGTTTTATTAGTGTTTTCAGTGGAAAATAACGGACAATCTCTCAGGTACGAAAAAACTGATTTAATTTCAGGCGGAAATAATTGGGAACAAATACAGCTGAACATAAAAATGCCGGCAAATATCCCTGCTTCATCAAAGATTTCGGTTTATGTCTGGAATAAAGACCTGAAACATTTGTTGATAGAAAAACTAACTGTTGAGATGAAAAGCTATTGACAATCAGTTTTTATATCGTTTAATAATTTGCAAATCATCAAAATAGACATCATTATTACCACTATTCCATAAATAGACTATAAAATTGTCGGTATTAATATCTTTGGGGAGCCAAAAGCTTAAAACATTTTTCTTCCATCCTGAAATTTCATCAGATGCCACTTCACTGCCAA
>CAZXTX010000375.1:0-2967 GCA_964643695.1 uncultured Mariniphaga sp.
TTAAAAGTGTAATTTTTAAAGTTGATATGATATGAGACCCTGGAATGTAGGAATTATCGGAACCGGAATGATTGCTGATTTTCATGCTAAGGCAGTTCAGTATCTGCCTTCTGCAAATCTGGCCGGATTTTGTAATATCAGGCCGCAAAGAGCTAAAGAGATGGCTGAAAAATATGGTGTCAGATATTGGGAATCTGCCAATGAAATGCTTAAATCTCCCGATGTTGATATAGTTATGATTGCCACGCCCAGCGGTGCTCATATGGAGCCGGTTATTGAAGCTGCAAGACAGGGGAAGCATGTGTTATGTGAAAAACCGCTGGAAATAAAGCTCGACCGGATTGACCGGATGATAGAAGCACACGAAAAAGCCGGTACCCGGTTTGGCGGAATTTTCAATTTAAGATACAACGAAACCACACAGATAATTAAAAAAGCGGTTGACCGGAACCGTTTGGGCAAAATCACATACGCTTCGGTTCATGTTCCATGGTGGCGGAGTGATGCATATTACGAAGGGTGGCACGGCACTTTGGAACTTGACGGTGGAGGTGCACTGATGAATCAGTCAATTCATATGGTTGATCTGCTTCTCTATTTTATGGGACCCGTAAAACGGCTTGGTGCTTTTACGTCAAATGCAGGGCATCCGCAAATTGAGGCAGAAGACACTGCCGTAAGTGTTCTTCAGTTTGAAAATGAGGCTCTCGGTGTTATTTACGGTTCAACAGGCTCTTTCCCCGGGCAATTCCGCCGGCTTGAAATAACCGGAACCAAAGGGACAATTGTGCTGGTTGAAAACAGTTTAAAGGTGTGGCAGTTTGCAGAAATGACCCCGGAAGATGAGGAAATTATCCGCTGCCACGGTGAAATTGAAGGCGGTGGAGGTGTGGCAGACCCGGCTGCAATGACATTCGAAAATCATGCAAAAAATTTAGATGCATTTATTCGTTCAATTGAAGAAAATCGTCCTTTTGAAATTGACGGCCATGAAGCACGAAAAGCGGTGGCACTGATTCTGAATATTTATGAATCGGCCCGGACAAAAAAAATGGTTGATGCGGAATAAAACTTCGCTTTTGAAGTTTGTGGTTTATCAGTTCGTATCGGTTATTTTTTTACCATTAATATAAATATTTGTTTCCGGTAAAAGTTTTTTCAGTTTTTCTGTGTTTTCGGGTGAAATTGTATTTATTAGTGTCAAATGCTCAATTTTAATGTTTTTAAGGGCATCGGGTATTAAAAGGTCGTTATAGTTAAAAACATCAAGAATCCAGATTTCTTTCATTTTAAGAACTTCGTCAGGAATCACATCGCCTGATACTGATACCCATCCGTTTTTTCCTGTATTATAATCTTTGCCGTTTATTTTTAAATCTGTATTTGGAAACCTGTCAACAATTTTCAGGATTTTTTCCTTACTAATATTTCCTTTAATTTCAAGTTTGCCGATTTTTATTTCGCTTAACCATTCCGGAATATGAACATCGTCTTTAAAATTCAGGCTTATTGAATATATCTCCCTGAACCTTTTTAAAACCTCCGGAACTTCTTTGATTTTTATTTCAATGCCGTTTCCCCAAAAGGAGCCGGAGGGAATATTTTGAGACTCCAGCTTTTTATAAAGATTTGTTTTGTCAGTGTCTTTTTCCTTAATCATCCAGCTGATTTGCGGAGTTAAGGCAAATGTTACCGGATTTTGTTCCAGTCCGATAAAACCTGCCCAAAGTTCCAGCATAGTTTCCTCAGTCCCAATTCCGTCTGTTTTGATATACTTTAAGTCAACCTTCACAATTTCTTCAGGTAAACTGTTGCTTCCTATTAACTCCTTAAGGTTATTTTGTTTGCCGTCTTTATCGTATGGAAAAAATTTGACAATCCATCCGTCGATGATATTTGGAGCTCCATATTTTTTTTGAGAATGATATTTGAACATATTCCTCCAGAAGTTTTTGCTGATATTTCCTTTGGAGGCTTTTACAAATTCTTTCAATATAGGCTCCAGTTCACTGGTCCACCATGTTAAATCATACTTTGCCAATTTTCTTGTTCTTTCAAGAATATTTTGCCAGTCTTCAGTTGTACCCTGAAGTGTAATTTCGGGAATACCACAAATAACGTAAATTACCACGAACTCAAAATATGGTTCCATCGCTTCCATTATAGTTATTTGGGAAGCAATTTTTTCTGTTGCCGTAGTGGTGGAAAAGTCGGAAGTAAGTGTATTTATCAGTTCTTCTCCGGTGTGTTGTGCAATTTGTGATGTAAACTGAGGGAAAATCTTTTCCCAGGCTGTTGAGTTTTCAAATAAATCTTTGTTTGTTTCAACCGTTAATGTCAGTTTATCTGAAAAATCAACAAAAAATTCACGCATTTTCTCAGGATTCGCATTAACATGCCTTGCAAATCCCTGACTTATCAGCAGCCAAATCATATCGGGCGACAAAACAAAAGGGTGATGGCCGGCATAAGCCTGATACATTCCGTTGAAAAATGAGTTGGCTCCGAAATTTACCAGTTTGTCGGGAGCCGGGCTTTTAGTCAGAATGTTGTATTTGAAATCAATCTTGTTTTGTTTTATATCCCAGGCAGAAAAGCCGGCATCTTTCAGAATCAGGTTTTTGTAAATATCTTCATATTCCTGCTGGTGCAATAATTTTTCAGGCTTTGAAAGTTCCTCAACTTTGAAGGTAATCCCGTTTTGCCCGAAAGCGTTAACTGAAAGCAGAATTAATAATAATTTCAGCAGTAGTTTCATTTGTTGTTGTTTTCTTAATGGCTTTTTTTGCAATTTTTTATCAAATGTAATGATTTGCAATATAATCTTCTAATAACAAAGGTGAAAGATTTACTGAAAATATTCAGTAACGCGGATTTTCCGTTAACATCTCCGGCTTTACAGGAGCTGAGAAGAACCGGTATTGTCAGTATCAGTCAGAATTCGTTTTTAACAGATTATACGAATTG
>CAZXTX010000376.1:0-2956 GCA_964643695.1 uncultured Mariniphaga sp.
TTATGTCCGGCTGCAAGTGAAGATACACCCAGCACATGCACATCATTTTCAACTGCCTGCTTGGCTGCCTCTTCGGGTGTCTGGAAAAGCGGTCCCACATCCACGTCAAAGCCAAGGTCGGCATAGCCAGTTGCCACCACTTTTGCTCCGCGGTCGTGACCGTCCTGCCCCATTTTGGCAACCATTATACGCGGCTGGCGTCCCTGCATTTCTGCAAATTTCTGCGCCAGCTCCTGAGCTTCCTGAAACTCAGATTTGTCTTTTGCTTCTGATTTATACACGCCTTCTATTGTTCTTATTACTGCTTTATATCTTCCTGCAACTTTTTCGCATGCATCTGAAATTTCACCAAGTGATGCACGTTTTTTTGCCGCCTCAACCGATAACTCCAAAAGGTTACCCTTGCCGGTTTCGGCAGCTTTTGTAATGGCTGCAAGTGCCGCCTGAACTTCATCCTCGTTACGTTCGGCACGCAGCTTTTTCAGCCTTTCAATCTGTGCCTGACGCACAGCTGTATTGTCGATATCAAGAATATCAATCGGGTCTTCCTTTTCAAGACGAAATTTATTTAATCCCACAATTGTCTGTGTTCCACTGTCAATTTTTCCCTGTGCCCTTGCCGCTGCCTCTTCAATACGCATTTTCGGCACTCCGGTTTCGATAGCCTTGGCCATTCCGCCAAGTTTTTCAACTTCCTGAATAAGCTCCCATCCTCTTTGTGCCAGCTCATTGGTAAGCGACTCCACATAATATGAACCTGCCCAAGGGTCTAACGAACGGGTTATTTCGGTTTCCATCTGCAGGTACAGCTGGGTGTTACGGGCAATCCTGGCTGAAAAATCGGTTGGTAGTGCAATTGCCTCGTCAAGCGCGTTAGTATGCAAACTCTGGGTATGCCCCAAAACGGCAGCCATCGCCTCAATTGCGGTTCGTCCCACGTTGTTGAACGGATCCTGTTCGGTAAGCGACCATCCGGAAGTTTGCGAGTGGGTACGCAGTGCCATTGATTTCGAATTTTTGGGATTGAACTCCTTAACAATCTTTGCCCACAACATTCTGGCAGCACGCATCTTTGCAATTTCCATAAAATGGTTCATTCCGATAGCCCAGAAAAACGACAAACGCGGTGCAAAAGCATCAATATCTAGTCCGGATTTAATTCCGGTACGCAGATAATCCAGTCCGTCGGCCAAAGTATATGCCATTTCAATATCTGCTGTGGCACCTGCTTCCTGCATGTGGTATCCGGAAATTGAAATAGAGTTGAATCTGGGCATATACTTAGATGTATATTCAAAAATATCGGCAATGATTTTCATTGAAAACTCCGGCGGATATATATATGTGTTACGAACCATGAATTCCTTCAGAATGTCATTCTGGATAGTTCCTGCCAACTGTTCCAAAGTGGCACCCTGCTCAAGTCCGGTAACAATGTAAAATGCCATCACCGGAAGTACAGCGCCGTTCATTGTCATTGAAACCGACATTTTATCAAGCGGAATTTCATCGAACAAAATTTTCATATCCAGAATTGAGTCGATTGCCACACCAGCTTTCCCGACATCACCCACTACGCGCGGATGGTCGGAGTCGTAACCGCGGTGCGTGGCCAGGTCAAATGCAACCGAAAGTCCTTTTTGTCCGGCTGCAAGGTTGCGGCGATAAAATGCGTTTGACTCCTCGGCTGTTGAAAAACCGGCATACTGACGGATTGTCCACGGACGCATAACATACATTGTGGAGTACGGCCCGCGCAGATAAGGCGGTATTCCGGCAGCAAAATTCAAATGCTCCATACCTTCCAAATCTTCTTTTGTATAAACCGGTTTTACCGGAATCTGCTCAGGTGTAATCCAGTTCTTTTCAATTCTGTTTTTAAGTGCCCATTCTGCAGCATTCTTCTGCGAGAATGATTTTTTGATATTTATATTTTTAAAATCTGGTTTCATCTTTTTGAATTATAATTTTTTGTGAGTATCAAGATGTTTAGTATCAAGTATCAGGACTAAGATTATCAAGATTAAGAGCTTGCCTGCTTAAGACTGACATTAATTTACAAAATTTAATTTTATGACTACTTTTTATTTCTTTATTTATATTCATAAATTGATATGATTTTTAAAATAGTACAACATTTTTTGAATTACCTGCATTTTTTCAATATTGAGTTCCATTTCCTCTTTGGAATAATATCCCAAATCAAATCCGACATAAATCATCGACTCGAGTTCAAAAGCTGACCCTGTGGCAATATCAATAAATCTGGAAAAATCTTTATTTGTTCCTCTGCCTGAACCTTCAGCAATATTTGATACAATAGATAATGCAGCCCTTCTCATTTGTGAAATCATATTAAATTGCTCATCTACGGGAAGTTTTTCAGTAAGAATATAGATATCCTTAACTAATAATCTCCCTTTTTGCCATATTCTCAATTCTTTGAAGTTGTGCATTTTAATTTATTTTATAAAAAGAGTATCAAGACTTAGAGTATCAAGTATCAAGACTATTTACAATCTGCTATACCTGCGGTAACAACTTTGTCTTTCTATTAGTCTAACAGTCTTGCATCTTTCTTGTCTTGTGTCTTGTGTCTTCTTCATCTTGTGTCTAAACATTCAGCATTTCCTGATACATATTCAATTCTTCCAGAATATTGCTTCTGACATGAATAAAATTCCGGATTCCCTGGGTTTCAAGTTCTGCCCTGCAGTCAGGATTACCTGCTATTACAAAAATCTCTTTATCCAGCATTCCCAATGCCTCCGGTGCATAAACCGAATATTCATCATCTGAACTGCAAAGCACAACAATACCTGCATTTTTTGCTTTTGCTTCCTCAATGCCTTCCTCAACAGTTTCGAAACCGTTATTGTCGATTACCTCAAAACCTGCAACTGCAAAAAAGTTACTGCTGAACTGTGCCCTTGCCTTGCGCATTGCCAGATTTCCT
>CAZXTX010000377.1:0-2946 GCA_964643695.1 uncultured Mariniphaga sp.
CCCGCAGCAGGGCTTTTCAGGATTTTGTAAAACAGGGGGTTCCCACGCGAAAAAACGAAGATTACAAATACACCAATCTTCAGCCTCAGTTTTTACCTGATTACAAATTCATTCATAAACGTGAAAAAATTGATGCCGACCTGGATTCGGCTGCCCGTTGTGATGTTCCTTATTTGGAAACGCATCTGGCATATGTTTTCAACGGATGGTTTTATGAAAACAACCGGCGGACGGGCAATCTGCCGAAAGGAGTAATACTTGAAAGTCTGGAAAAAACCGCACAGGAAAGGCCTGAACTGCTTGCCGGATATGCAACTCTGTCCGGCACCGGTGAAGATCCGCTGGTTGCATTGAATACCGCATTTGCCAAAGACGGTTATTTCCTATATATTCCGAAAAATACTGTTCTTGAAATGCCGGTTCAGATTATAAATCTGTTGCAAACCGACCGGGATACATTTGTTACACAACGAAATTTTATTTTTGTGGAAGAAGGTGCGGAAGTGAAGATAATTTCATGCGACCACACTTTGAATCTGAATACATATCTCAGTAATTCGGTTACCGAAATTTTTGTTGGTGCAAATGCCAAAATGGAATATTATACACTTCAGAATCAGCATAACAATACAACCAGCCTCAATTCGGTTTATGTACATCAGGGAAGAGACTCGGTTGCCACAACACTTTTCTCATCACTGTACGGTGGTTTGATACGTAATAACCTGAAATTTTATCTTGATGGTGAAAATGCTGAAGCCAACCTTTTCGGAATGGCTTTTATTGACAGAAATCAGCATGTTGACAATTTCACGCAGGTTATACATGCAATGCCGCACTGCCTGAGTAATCAGGTATATAAAAATGTTTTAGACGATGAATCAACAGGTGCGTTTTCAGGTAAAATCCATGTTGTTCGTGATGCGCAAAAAACCAATGCATTTCAGCGCAACAATAATCTGCTTCTTACCGATAAGGCTACAATGCAGACAAAACCACAGCTGATAATTGATGCTGATGATGTAAGATGCAGTCATGGTGCCACAATCGGGCAGATGGACGAGGAAGCTCTTTTTTACATCCGCACACGTGGAATTGGAGAAAGAGATGCCCGCCTTATGATGATGAACGCCTTTGCATACGAGGTAATCCAGAATATTTCAGTTGAAGCACTGCGAAACCGTATAAATGACCTTGTTGACAAAAGATTGAAAGGTGAAGTGGCACGTTGTCACGACTGTGCCTATAACTGTGGTTGTTAACAAATAAATTAACTCTTGATATTTACCCGCACTATTCAAAAACAATGAAAACTGCGGGTATCTTTTTTTAATTGGTTTTTTTACCTTTACCGGTTGTTTAATTATAAGAAATGCATTACGACATAAATAAAATACGAACATACTTTCCAATACTAAAAAATCAGGTTTACGAAAAACCTCTAATCTATTTCGACAGTGCGGCTTCCACCCAAAAACCGGTACAGGTTTTAATGGCACTTGAACGTATGCATAATGATTATTACGGAAATATTCACCGTGCGGCACATTATATGTCAGACAAGGCAACAAATAAATTTGAAGAGGTGCGCGAGAAGGTTAAACAATTTATAAATGCCGGAAGCAGTGAAGAAATCATCTTTACCAAAGGAACAACGGAAAGCATTAATATGGTGGCTGCATCCTTCGGTGAACAGTTTCTGACTTCCGGAAGTGAAATAATTGTTTCCGAAATGGAGCATCATTCCAATATTGTACCCTGGCAGCTTGCCGCTATTTCAAAAGGTGCAAAAGTTGTAAAACTGCCAATTTCAAAGTCAGGTGAATTGCAAACCGGTCTGTTAGCCGAATTAATAAATTCCAGAACAAAACTAATTGCTGTTACCCATGTTTCCAATGTGCTGGGTACCATAAATCCTGTTGAACAAATTATTGAAACAGCTCATAACCGCAACGTTCCGGTTCTTGTTGACGGTGCTCAGGCGGTACAGCACATGCCGGTTGATGTACAGGCTCTTGATGCGGACTTTTACGCATTTTCAGCTCATAAAATGTATGGCCCCAACGGAGTGGGCGTTCTGTACGGAAAACGTAAATGGCTGGAAGAAATGCCGCCTTATCAGGGTGGCGGCGAAATGATTGAAGAGGTAACATTCGAAAAAACAACCTTTAGCGAAATTCCTTTCAAATTTGAAGCGGGAACTCCCAACATCAGCGGAGTAATCGCTTTTGGAGCCTCTGTTGATTTTCTCCGTGAAACAGGTATGGAAAACATATTTGCATGGGAAAATGAACTTCTTGAATATGCCACAATGCAGCTAAAAGAGTTTGAAGGATTAGTTATATATGGTGAAGCTCCCAAAAAATCCGGAGTAATTTCTTTTAATATAAAGAATATTCATCCGTTCGATTTGGGAACCCTGCTCGACAAATCCGGAATTGCAGTACGCACCGGACACCATTGTGCCGGCCCGCTCATGAAATTTTACAATATTGAAGGAACTGTCCGGGTATCATTCGGAATGTATAACACCAAAGAAGAAATTGACCGGTTTATTCAGGTACTCAGAAAAGTTGTGCAAATGCTTTCCTGAAAAAAAGCAGATACGATATTTCACTTTAACAAATATGTTACTTGCAATGTCATTCAAAACAGACAGCTTTAAGCGCATAAAAAAACATTTTCCTGACTGGTTTATTTCAGGGCTGTTTTTAATGATTTTGGCTGCCTGGCTGAAACCGGGTATCGGTATGGACCTAAAACCGGTTGATCTCGGACTGATGATAGATATCGGGGTTGTTCTCATTTTTTTCTTTTACGGCTTAAAACTGGATCCTTCCAAACTAAAGGCTGACATGTATAACTGGAAAATGCACCTGTCGGTTCAGCTTACCACATTTCTGCTTTTTCCGATGCTTGTACTGCCTTTTTATCCTGTTTTTAAAG
>CAZXTX010000378.1:0-2931 GCA_964643695.1 uncultured Mariniphaga sp.
CTGCTCAGGAAAAAGCCAAAGTAGATCCTTATCATAAAGAAGATGGCGGCTTTGGCTATTTTATAGAAAGTTCGGAAAATGATTGCGTCGTTTGGTGGACAGAAGGAGTTTACAAAGTTATGAAAGATACTCCTGTACCTAAAAAATCAGGCAAAGAGATTAAAATATGGTCTGCCAAAAATGAGTATGAATCATTCATTGTTGTGGTAAAACCCGAAAGACGTATGAATAATTTCAGAATCAGCGTTTCAAAATTAAAAGACAGTGCCGGCAATGAAATAAATTCTAAAAATATCACAGTCAGAAAAGTTGAGTATGTAAATATTACCAGACCTACCGATTCGTATGCTTTCGCCGGATGGTGGCCCGATCCGCTGCCGCTGTATGAAAAGCCCGAAACAATTTATCCGGCAGAAAATCATTCATTCTGGATTACCGTTAAAGTGACAGAAAATATAAAAGCAAGTGATTATTCAGGAAATGTCACACTCAGCTCAGGTGACTGGAACTTGTCCGTACCTGTCAATCTGCATGTCTGGGATTTTTCACTGCCCAAAACACCGTCTGTCAGATCGGGATTCGATTTTCGTTTTAATCAGGTAATAGAGTATGAAAACCTCAGAACCGCTTATGATGAGGCGCAGTCATTCGATTTACACATGAAGAGCTTCAGAGATTACAAAATTTCGCCATACAACCCTTTTGTTTTGTCACCAATTAAACAGGAGGTTAAAGGTGTGGCATGGGAAGGAGGCTTTTTTGACAGCGAAATTAAAAATTCAGGGAAGTACTCATACAGGATTGAAGACAACTCGGCAACCTATAATGCAGAAGGCAATACCAAAGATTTTATAAAAATCAAAAATAATATTCCCTATCAGCTTGAATGGGCTGCACGTGCATTGAAAAATGAACAGGAATATATTGTCGGGGTTGAATGTTACAATGCCGAAAAAGAACTGATTGTTTTTCAGAACATATTTGAAATGTATAAAGGGCAGCCTGAATGGGAACAAAACAAACTCTCCCTAAATACTTTCGATAATGAAACAAAATATATTAAAATCAGGCTGTTTCCCACACACAGAACGAGATCGGGAGAGAACACCGGAACCGTCTGGTTTGACGATATAAAACTGATTAATGAAAAAACAAATAAAAATGAGTTTTCCGAAGGCAATTTTGAGATTAATCTGGATGATATAGATATTATCATTGATTTTGAAGATTTCAACAAAGCCGGTAAACGCTATTTTGACGAATACGGCTTTACAGGCTACAGGTTGTCACTGAAAGGCCTTGGCGGCGGGACCTTTCACAGCAGGGTTGAGGGAGTTTTTGAAGGATTCAAACAGGGAACAACTGAATATAATATCCTGATGGAACGATACCTTGCACAAATTCAGGATAACCTTGAAAAATCGGGCTGGCTGGGGAAAGAGTATATATACTGGTTTGACGAACCCAACGATTCCGATTATCCGTTTGTAAAGGAGACCAATTCGCTTATTAAAAAATACGCTCCCAAAATTACCACATTCCTTACCGAGCATGTTGCAGACCATGACATTTCTGATGTTACCGATATTAGCTGTACAATCTGGAACAGGCTCGACCATGATAAAATAAAAAAAATGAATGAACGGGGGCTTGAAAACTGGTCATATCTCTGCACCGGGCCAAAATCACCGTGGATTACACTATTTATCGACCATGATGCGGTAAATATGCGTATGTGGCTGTGGGGTTCTTATAAACATAATCTTAAAGGAATTCTGGTGTGGGGAATCAATTTCTGGGATTCTACTTCAGCTTCTCCCGCCGGATATTTGCAAAATCCATGGGAGGAGCCGATGTCATTTGTTACCGGATACAGCACCCCATGGGGAAAACAGCGATACTGGGGAAATGGTGACGGAAGGTTTTTCTATCCGCTGAACCGTGATCCCAATAATGACACAAAAACCTATATCGGCAAACCGGTACCCTCATTGCGTCTGGAAACACTGCGTGACGGTATTGAAGATTATGAATATTTCACAATGCTTGAAAAACTGATAAATGAAGCAAAAAAATCAAAAATCAAAGTTGACAAACAGACCGAAGAATTGCTTTCAATACCTGAATATATTTATACCGATGAGCTAACCTATTCCAAAAATCCGCTGCACATTCTTGAATACAGAAAAAAACTGGCGGAAGCTATTGAGAAAATGAAACTGACAAAAAGAAAATAATAACTGAATCAGATTACAAAAAGACCTTTTAGAAACAACTATTATTTAACAAAATGAAAAAAATAAAATTTATTAATCTGCTGATAATTATCTTAATTATTACAGCATGCAGCAACAAAAAAACTGATGAATGGAAACTGGTTTGGGAGGAAAATTTTGATTACAACGATTTTGCGGAAGCATCCGCAACCTGGTCAAAAATACAACGGGGCAGGTCCGACTGGGATAAATTTATGTCAGACCACGATTCATGTTTCGCTTTTGAAAATGGCAACCTCGTATTGCGCGGAATCCCAAACACCGTACTTCCCAATGATACTGCAAAAGTGCTTACCGGCGGCGTATGGACAAAAGGAAAGAAAGCATTTCAAAACGGGAGAGTTGAGTTTCGTGCAAAACTTGGTGAAGCACAGGGTTCATGGCCGGCAATATGGATGATGCCCGAAGGAAGAAACTGGCCCGAAGGCGGTGAAATAGACATAATGGAGCGCCTCAGTTTCGACAGTATTGCCTATCAGACCATCCACACCACATTCACATTAGCCGGAAACAAAGGGCCGAAAAGATCGGTGACACACCCGATAAAACGCAACGAGTACAACACCTATGCGGTTGAATTTTATAAGGACAGCCTCAGGTTTTTCACAAACGACCAGATGACACTTTGTTATCCGAGAGTGGAAGAACTTGGCCC
>CAZXTX010000379.1:0-1570 GCA_964643695.1 uncultured Mariniphaga sp.
ATGCCAGAATGTTCCAGTCGGAATTTCGCCAGCGGTAAATGGACTGCTTCACGTCACCCACCAAAAGTGCCGGATTGCCTTCCGCCAGTGCATTTGCAATCAGCGGTTTAAAGTTTGCCCACTGAAGTGAAGAAGTGTCCTGAAACTCATCAATCATAAAATAGCTGTATCGGTTTCCAATCTTTTCATAAATAAAAGGCGTATCGCTTTTACCGATTATTTTATTCAGCAGCAGATTTGAATCACCAATCTGAATTGCCTCCTTTTCAATTAGCAGCAACCTTATCTCCTCTTTCAAATCGGTTAAAATTCCAAGCATTCTCAACTGCTTTTTAACCTCAACCGCCGACTCGTAAAATACCGAACCTGTTTCATGAATGGTTATAATTTCCTTTAATCTGTGCTGAAGTTCATTTTCCACGAGTTGCTGCAACTGTGCCGCATGTAGATGTCTTGCCGTAAACCATCTTTCAGCGGATTCGGCAGCATCAATTGCTCTTTTACCCGGTTCGCCAAAATTACCTCTGTGTAATTTTCCAATATATCCGGCAACTCCCGATTTTTTATATAAAAAATCATCTTCGCTAAATCCGGCATTCTCAATAATTTTAAGACATTCGGCTGCCCTCTTTTTCAATGCCTGCTCATGCGAATTAATAATTTGCTCCAGCTCCTTTAAAAAAGTATCCAGATTTTCACGTGAATAGGGATTTTCCTCATCGTTCCCATCGGGAAAAAACATCTGAAAATTTTCCTTAAACAGTTCTTCACCGAGCTTTTTTATGTCTTCTTCAATTCGCTGACTCCTGTTATCCCTGATTTTTTCCTCACTGAATTTTATCAGCCATTTCCGCAGTTGCCTGTCGGTGTCAATTTTAACAAGCAAACGGTCAACAGCCTCTTCAAGAACTATTTTAGAATCTAATTCAAGTTCAAAATTGGGTGAAATTCCCATTTCACGGTTAAAAGCCCTGATCACCTTTTGTGTGAATGAATCAATGGTACTCACCGAAAACCGGCTGTAATCATGCAGAATATTTTTCAGAACCTCTTTTGAACGTTTTCTGACAATCTCTTCATCAAGCGACAACTCTTCCTTTAACAACGGCAGATAATCGGAACTTTTGTTAACAGCCAGCATATACAACTGTTCAAGAATCCGGTTTTTCATCTCCTGTGTAGCCTTGTTGGTAAAGGTTACCGCCAGAATATTCCGGTAACTTGAAGGTTTTTTCAGCAGTAGTTTAAGGTATTCAGCAACAAGCTGAAAAGTTTTTCCTGAACCTGCCGATGCTCTGTAAACTGTTAACATGTGATGATCTTTATACTTTTTTTAGAAACCGGGTCCGTGTGTAACATTTACCCGGGTTTCTATTTTAAAGTTTTTTGAAACATTGTATTTCAGAAAAAGGGTGGAACCACGCAAATCGTAGTTATTTAGTCCGCGTGACGGGAAAGGTGCCGAAAACACCGAGTTTGCACCAAAACTGTAACCTCCCAGCGTAAACTTTTCATTCAGTTTTATAACCGAACCGCTGAAAACGGTTTCGTCACGCAAAAAAGGGGAAAA
>CAZXTX010000379.1:1670-2919 GCA_964643695.1 uncultured Mariniphaga sp.
AAAAGCGGCTCTGTAATCAGCTCAAATTCTTCAGATTTGTTTACCCAATCAGTGAATTTCCGGGCCAGTTCGATATGCTTCCGAATATGAAACTGCAGGCCTTCAATTCCGTAATGCCTGATTACAAACCAGAGTTTAAGCGACCTGAACCTTCTTCCAAGCTGAATATGCCAGTCGCGGTAATCAAATACCGCTCCCGATTCGGTTGCCTTATTTTTCAGATATTCCGGCAAAATTGAAAAAGTGTTAATCAGTTCATTCCTGTCGGCAACCCAGAACACATCACAATCGAAGTTGGTAAACATCCATTTGTGCGGATTGAAAGAGTAGCTGTCTGCAAGCTCTGCACCGTCATTATATTGGCGAAATTCGGGGCAAAGCATTGCTGTACCTGCCATTGCGGCATCAATATGGAGCCATAAGTTCTCCTTTTTGCAAATTTCACCTATCCGCCTGACAGGGTCAACAGCGGTTGAGCTTGTTGTGCCAATAGTTGCACATACAAAAAACGGTATATATCCTTCTGCCCTGTCTTTTTTGATTTGTTCTTCAAGCAGTTCGGGGCGCATTGCAAAATTTTGATCAACATCAACCGCACGAAGGTTTTCACTGCCTATGCCGGCAATTTTAATTGCTTTTTCAAGCGAAGAGTGCGTTTGTGACGACACATATGCCACCAGCTTTTGCCTGACACCTGTTTTATTCGATTCAAATTTTGTTGCACGTTCGCGGGCTGCAATAACAGCTGTTAAGGCAGATGTTGAAGCAGTATCCTGAATCACGCCGCCACCCTTCGATATTGATTTGAATTTTTCGGGCATTCCCGTCATTTCTGCAAGCCAGTCAAGTACCCTTGTTTCCAGCTCGGTAGCTGCCGGACTGGTTGCCCAAATCATACCCTGAACACCCAATCCGGAAGAAATCAGGTCGCCCATTATTGACGGAAATGATGCGTTTGACGGAAAATATCCAAAAAAACTTGGTGATTGCCAGTGGGTTATTCCCGGCATTACAATTTCATCCAAATCACGCATTACTGTTTCAAACAGTTCACCTTTCAGCGGCGGATTTTCGGGCAGGGCAGATTTTATTTCACCCGGATTTACCTGCGACAAAACGGGATATTTTTCAATATTTTCGTAGTAATCGGCTATCCAGTCAATAACTTTTTTTCCTTCTTCCCTGAACCGGGATGGTGACATATGATAATTCTTCATCGGATTATTATTTAAGGTATCGTATAAAACAT
>CAZXTX010000380.1:0-2914 GCA_964643695.1 uncultured Mariniphaga sp.
GAAAATGCCCCTGCATTCCGCCGGCAGTTATTGCGGCATCGTTTCCGATAACCTGAGCGCAAACCATTGAAAGAGCCTCGTTTTGTGTGGGGTTCACCTTGCCCGGCATTATTGACGAACCAGGCTCATTTGCCGGGAGTTCTATTTCACCGATTCCGCAGCGCGGGCCGGATGCAAGCAGGCGAATGTTATTTGCAATATGCATCAGACTCACCGCCAGTTGCTTTAATGCCCCCGAAGTTTCCACAATGGCATCATGTGCAGAAAGCACCTCAAACTTATTTGGTGCGGTAACAAATGGCAATCCGGTAAATTCGGCAATTTTTTCAGCCACTTTTATATCATAACCGGCAGGTGCGTTTATTCCGGTTCCAACAGCCGTGCCGCCAAGTGCAAGCTCACTCAGATGCGGAAGCGTATTTTTCAATGCCTTAATTCCGTATTCAAGCTGGGCTGCATAACCCGAAAACTCCTGTCCAAGAGTAAGCGGTGTGGCATCCATCAAGTGGGTTCGCCCTATTTTCACAATATCTTTAAACTCCGCCGCCTTTTGGGAAAGTGCTTCCCTCAGCTTTTCAACTCCGGGAATAGTGGTTTCAACAATCATTTTATATGCTGCAATGTGCATGGCTGTGGGAAATGTGTCGTTGGACGACTGCGATTTGTTTACATCGTCATTCGGATGAATCACCTTTTTTTCGTCATTCAGACTGCCGCCTGACAAAACATGCGCCCTGTTGGCAATTACCTCGTTTATATTCATGTTACTTTGAGTGCCTGAGCCGGTTTGCCATATTACCAGCGGAAAGTTGCCGTCAAGTTTTCCTTCGGTAATCTCATCGGCAGCTTTGGCGATAAGATTGCATTTTTCATTGCTCAGCACACCAAGATCCATGTTTGCAGCAGCTGCCGCTTTTTTCAAAACTGCAAAAGCCTTTATAATTTCACCGGGCATTGAACCTTCGGGGCCAATCCGAAAATTGTTCCGCGAACGCTCGGTCTGTGCTCCCCAGTACTTACCGGCAGGAACCTTTACAGGCCCCATTGAATCCTTTTCTATTCTGTAATCCATCTCTTTAAAATTTAATCATTTGGTTTATAACGACCGGAAACAGCATTTTGTTGAAAATACAGTGAATTCTGCATTTCATGAATAACAAAAAATCTTTTTCCATACTTTTCTTATTCATATTTTATCAAAACAATCAGAATTGTAAAAATCTTTTTTAGTTTTAAGGCTGATTTTATTCCCTCTAAAGAAAATTAAACTGACTTAAATTACTAATTCTGACAATTGAATTGTAAAGTTATTTTTCATATCCGTATAAAAGAACAAAATGCGAAAGTTAATCTTTATAATATTAATAGTATGGTTAAGCGGCTGCAATAATAAGGAAGATTGCCGGAACCTGCCCAAATCATTTTCATCATACCAGACAGCAATAAGTGAAATTAAAAGTAAAACTTTTAAAATAAAAGACGAGGCTGACTGCAGCAACAGCTCATGGTTGTTGACAGCTTCATATTACAGCTGCAATGAAAAAACAGGTTATTTTATTATGACTACCAAAACAGGAAGAAAATACATTCATGAAAAAGTGCCTGTTGAAATATGGCAGCAGTTTAAAAAGAGTGACTCATTTGGAAGTTTTTACAATACCCATATCAAAGGAAAGTTTCAGTTGGAACTGTCACCCGCTATGGTTATTTGAATTTTCTTTCAGTAATTAAATTATATTTTCAAACTTCACGCCTGTACTCTAACGGCGATTTATCAGTACGTTTTTTGAAATATTTACTGAATGAAGCCTGGTCCGGAAAATTCAGTTCTTCGGCAACTTGCTGAATAGTAACATTATGTTGCCGAAGTAATATTTCCGCTTCAGAAACAGTCATGTCACTAATCACTTTCATGGCAGACACTCCCACCACATGCTTTACCGCGCGAGAAAGATAGACAGGCGAAACGTAAAGTTTATTGGCATAAAAAGCCACTTCACGTTCTTTGCGGATATGCGTAAAAAGCAGCCTGAAAAAATCAACAGCAATATTTTCACGGTTACCCGATTTTTTTTTCGCAACTTTATTCTCCTTTTTAAGTGTTCGAAAATTCAATGTCTCATAAATAAAGTTCAGTAGTTCGTGTTTTATCAATTTTGCCTGAAAAAGGTGCTCATTACGCCCGATATTCCAACGGAGCAGTTCCAGATTTTTTCGTAAAATCTCGAATTCGTCGTAATCTAATTGAATAACCGGATTTATCAATAGAGGATTGGCGTTACTTACTGCAGGAGGGCGTTCGCCTTCTAAAAACGGTCTTAAATAACTTGGTTTCACAATAAGATAATATCCTTTGAAGTCGTCTGAACTAGAAATAATTTGCAAAATATGTTTTGTTGTTAGCCCAATCAAACCAAACTCTTTCACAGTGTGCAAAACATAATCGATTTTAATTTCGATCTCACCTTTTTCTACCAACATTATCGAAAAAGCATCCAACCGTAAAGGAAACGCCTTTTGTTTAGCTCTCTTATTAGAATGATGATGCACATCAATAATAAGGATATTTTCCTTGTATTGAGACATTGAATACCAAACTGAACTTTCCAATAGATGTTCAAACCCAATTTTCTTTATATCTTCCATATTAACTAATATTTAACAAATACTAACTTAGTGACAAACAGGCAAATACACAATATGCATATTAGTTCTACATTCAAGAAACTTCCCTTTTATTCCTATTTGCATATAAATTAACTGCAAAAATAACAGAAAGTCCAAAATTGACAAATAATGAGCAAAAAAAACCATTGTGGCATCAGTGGTTAATAAAGACCTTTGCATCGACAAATAATTATTAGGCATTGTTAATTTAGTATAGTTTTTATATATTTGGATAATTATTAACCTA
>CAZXTX010000381.1:0-2912 GCA_964643695.1 uncultured Mariniphaga sp.
CCGTAAAACAGTGTGTCCTGCGAAAACTCACCTTTTCCGGTTACGCTGACATCTTTCAGTTCAATTGACAATTTTGGGAATCCCTTAAAAAGCGATAGTTTAAAGTCGGTAAATTCAACTTCGGCATTAATATTTTTATTGATAACAGATTTTGTCTTTTCCAATAAGGTTTGTTTAAAGAAAAGCGGAATTGCTGAGAGAACACCAATCAAGAGGAGTATAACAACTGTAACGACTATAACTATTTTCTTCATCTCTTTTATTTTTTATATCAAACAAATGTGTTTTCAAAATTACTGAAAATCGAATGACTTTTAAGAATTAAAGTCATATAGCTGCAATTATTTTCCTCAAAAGCTGAAGTGCCGTATGTGAAGAACGAATTATATTCCGCTCGCGGTTGTCACTGAAATTAAATTTTTCAGCAATCGTTTGTCCGTTTCCAGAAACCGCAATCCATACGGTTCCCACCGGTTTTTCATCGGTTCCTCCGGTTGGTCCGGCAATTCCTGATGTGGCAATTGCATAACCGGCATTCAGCCTGTTTAATGCACCTTCTGCCATCTCCCGAACCACCTGCTCACTTACGGCTCCGTATTTTTGCAACGACTCTTCAGAAACTCCCAGCAAACTTTGCTTAATTTCATTTGAATAGGCCACCACCCCGCCTTTAAACCATTCCGAACAGCCCGGAACAGATGTTATCAAATGAGAAATATATCCGCCGGTACAGCTTTCAGCAAGTGCAAGAGTCAGTCCTTTTTCCTGTAAAGCACGCCCGACAACTTCGGCAAGTGTATCATCATCATATCCGAAAATATGTTCGGGAATTATTTTATTCAGTTTTTCAATTTGATTCTGAACCTGCTCTTTCAGCTCATCCAGATTTGTACCGGTAGCTGACAGACGCAAACGTACCGACACCGGATTTGGCAGGTACGCCAGTTTTATATTTCCGGGAAGTGAGTTTTCCCACTTTTCTATCCGCTCGGCCAGTATTGATTCGGGCAGGCCCTGAGTCTGAACGGTTTTATGATAAATTGCCTTTAGCTTTCCGTTATTCTGCAGGCGCGGAATAATCTCATTTTCTGTAAGATATTTCATTTCAAACGGTACTCCCGGCACCGAAACAAAAATAGTTCCGTTCCTTTCAAACCACATTCCGGGTGCTGTTCCGGTTTTATTGGGCAAAACTGTACAAGCCTCAGGAACCAATGCCTGATCACGGTTAAGCTTATTCATATCAATATTCCGGATTTGAAACCGCTCCTTTATCTGCTGATAAGTCGCTTCATGAAAAACAAGTCTGGTATCAAAATATTCACACAAAACATTCTTTGTTATATCATCTTTTGTTGGTCCCAAACCACCCGTAATTAATACCAGATCAGCCTCCTTTTCAGAGTTCTCAAGTGCTTCCTTAATTTGCCCGGCCTCGTCGTGCACAGAAGTAATCCTGCTTATCTCGATTCCTGCGGAATTAAAATGCCGCGCAATCCATGCCGAATTTGTATCAACTATCTGCCCGATTAGAATTTCATCGCCGATTGTTATTATTTCTGCTTTCATTTCTCAAAATTTTTCAAATGCATCAATCTCTCAAACAAAGGCGGATGAGAATAGTTAAAAAAGACATATAAAGGATGCGGGGTAAGATTACTGAGATTTTTTTGTGAAAGCTTTTTCAATGCCGAAGCCAACGCACCTGCATCATAATTTTCAGCAGCAAAAGCATCGGCCTGATATTCATTTTTTCGCGAAAGCTGATTCATGAAAATTCCGAGAACAAAGGAGACAGGAGAATATAGTATTCCGAAAGCCACCAGTCCGATATGAAAATTAGGTTCTTCAACTCCAAGAGCCCTGCTTAAATGCGGATTATCAATCAACAGTGAAAAAATAAACAGCACTACTCCCGTCTGAACAAGTGAAATTATCAGCCCCTGTGTAATATGCTTCTTTTTATAATGGCCGATTTCATGTGCCAGAACAGCAACTATTTCATCAGTTTCCATCTCTTCAATAAGCGTATCATACAAAACAATACGCTTTTTTGCACCAATCCCGGTAAAATAGGCATTGGCTTTTGTGGAACGCTTTGAGCCGTTTATGACAAAAATATTATCAAGTTTAAAACCTGTGTTTTCGGCGAAATCCTCAATCTTATCCCTGAGTTCGCCCTCTTCAAGCGGTGTTTGCTTGTTAAACAGCGGCACAATCAGATTGGAATAAAACATAGTCATGAAAATACTGAATGAAGTAACTGCAATCCATGCATAAATCCAGAACATATTCTGGGTCTTCTGATAAATAAATATAATCAGTGCCAGCATTCCCCCGCCAATAACGGCGCCAATCAGCCATCCTTTAATCCGGTCAAAAACAAAGGTTTTGGGAGTTGTTTTATTAAAGCCATATTTTTCTTCAATAACAAAAATGTCATAAACCGAAAAAGGCAGTGCAAGTATATCTGATGCAAACATGATTATTCCGAAGAATATCATTGCGGCAACAATTGCGTGCCGGGTTATGCTCCAGGCAATCCCGTCAACGAACGCAAATCCGAAGAAAACAAACATCGCCAGAACAATCAAAAAGCTGAATGTGCCGGTAATCATGCCAAACCTGTGATTTTCCTTCTGATAAGCCTGCTGTTTCACATACTTCTCCTCGTCATAAATACCTTTAAGCTCATCGGGCAGCGGGGACCCCATTTTTTTTGTATTCAGATAATCAAGATAGTTTTCAAAAAGAAAGTCGAGAATAATTATAATTATTATAACCCAGAATAACGTTTCGTACATTTTTCAAATTTTAATAAATATACAAATTAACATGATTTGCATGAAATAATGAGCATTATTCAATGATAACAGAGTTCTGACCGTAATAATATAAAATGTTCTTAAATC
>CAZXTX010000382.1:0-2908 GCA_964643695.1 uncultured Mariniphaga sp.
ATCCATGATGAATTTCTTCATTTTTTCGCTTGCTTCCAGTGCCCAGTCAAAACCGTAAGTTTCATTTAATTTTCGCCATTCCACCATCCTTAAATTATGTACCATATTTCCGCTTCCGATTATCAAAACACCTTTCTCACGAAGTGATTTTAACTCTTGTGCAAGTTCATAATGATATTGCGGTGTTTGGTAATAATCCAGACTCAGCTGAATAACAGGAATATCGGCCTCCGGATACATGTGTTTTATGACGCTCCAGGCACCGTGGTCCAATCCCCACTTATCATCTAATCCGACTTCTGTTTTTTTGATGAGCGATTTTGTTTCCCTTGCTAATTCCGGACTTCCCGGTGCCGGATATTGCACTTCATAAAGTTTTTGCGAAAATCCCCCAAAGTCATGAATAGTTGGCGGATTTTGCATTGCAGTTACAAAAGTTCCTCTCGTTTCCCAATGGGCACTGACACAAAGAACAGCATTTGGCCTGGTAATTTCCTTACCTACATTTCTGAAACCCTGTACAAATTCATTATCTTCAATGGCGTTCATCGGGCTGCCGTGTCCCAAAAATAAAACGGGCATTTTTTCCGTACTGGTAAACGGCTCTGTAATTTTATTCAGTGCATTTAGTTTCATAGCTGCTCCTGCTAATGGCAACAATGCCAATGATTTTAAAAATTCTTTTCTGTACATTCATTCGACTTTACGAAGTTACGAATTGTATTTTAATACGCTGTCGTAAAACGCTGCCGGTGATGTTTTGGATTTTCAACTTCATCGGCAATAACTACGGCTAAATCCTCAACCGATAAGATACTTCTGTTGTTTTCGTCAAAAACAGTGGTATTGTTGCCCAAACGATAATTGCCGGTTCGCCCTGCTGTAATGCCCTGATGCATTTCAAGAGCCGGACTAAAAAATACCCAATCCAAATCATCCTCCTCTTTCAGTAAATTCAGATAATCCCTTGCTGCGGAAGCTCCGGGATAAAATTCTTTCGGAAAGTCCGGTGTGTCAACCGCCTGAACGCCTTCAGCAACGTACAGACTGCCGGCACCGCCAATGACGATATACCTTTTAACACCTGCAAGTTTTACCGCTTTTTGAATTGCGTCAGAACCTGCCAAAAATTCATTGTAAAGATTTGGGGTCGTCCAACCCGGATTGTAAGCACTTACAACGATATCATGACCTTTTAAAATTTCGGCAAGTTGATTTACGCTTAAAACATCAGCCGAAATATAAGTCAAGTTTGGCTTGCCGGCAGTTGTCGCATTTCTTGATATTCCCGTAACGCTGTGATTACGGCTTATTAGTTCGTTGGTAATGTTTGCGCCGACAAAACCTGTTGCTCCTGTTACAGCTACTTTCATTATTTATATTTTTAGTAATTTCAGGCTGCAAAGATACAATTGCCGGTTACAGTTGAATATGAACTTACACCACACGGCAAAAGCCTGAACAAAATCGTGGAAGCAATGGCAGAATGGGGCATCAACTACAGAAAATCCATTTTGAAAAAGTAATTTTTTTATAAAGGATAGTTTGTCCGTTAGGGATTGTTAATAACGGTTTGGGTATATGGCCGGTGACAGATTACGGACAGGCTATTATCCATTATTACAAACTTTGAGGCATACTGCTAATCTTCAGGCATATACTTTACACACCATAGGATATTGTTACCGTGCATTAATTATTTTTATTTATCAGATTTACAATTATTTTAACCATTGTATCTTTTTCCTTAGGGTTACTAACAGCAATCATTAAAGTCAGAGCAACAAGGGTATTGTCAGCAATTCTTTTGTTTCCGGTTTCATCAAATAATATTCTATTTTTTTCAAGGAAATAAAGAAATAAAAATGCAGCTATTCGTTTATTCCCGTCTGAAAATGAATGATTCTTGGTGATAAAGTATAAAAGATTTGCTGCCTTTTCTTCAACACTTGGATATAAATCAACTCCATCAAAAGTTTGGTAAATTGTTGACATCGAACTTTTGAAAGAATCATCTTTTTCACGACCAAACAAATCACTGTTTCCATGAGCTTTTTTAGCCTGCTTTATAAGCTTCATTGCCTCTTCATAGGTCAACTGGTAGGTCTCTTTTCCAGATGTATTTCTTACTTCAAGGTTTTGATAGTCATACTGGTCAAGAATATCTAAAGCGTAAGCATAATCCGAAATTATTTTTAATAATCCTATACTCTCGCCATTGGTCAATACTTTATAATTTAATATCTTACCAAGTATTTTTACTGAGTGCTGAAGTTCTTTTAATTGTTCGGTTTTTTGCTCTAATCTTTTTTCATTCAACGAGTAACCTTTAATCAGGTACTCATTTATTATTTGATTTGCCCAAATCCTAAATTGAGTTCCTCGTTTTGATTTAATCCGGTATCCTACTGAAATAATAACATCAAGATTATAATATTCTACCTGATAGGTCTTACCATCAGCAGCAGTTGTTGCATTTTTTGCAACAACTAATTCTTTCACCAACTCTCCTTCTTTAAAAATATTGCTTATATGTCTTGAAATCACTGATTTATCACGCTCAAACAAATCAACAATTTGATTTAAGTTTAACCAAACTGTTTCTTTATCAAATTGTACATTTATTTCAGTTTTTCCATCCTCTAACTGATATATTCTGATATTTGAAGTATTCATTACTTTCAGTTTTTTTCAAAAGTACAAAACATATATTTTAAATTAGTTCCTATTTATATATCTCTTTTTTAATGTATGGTAACGGTTTTCAGATTATTTGAGAGAAGTTGTTTTATTTTCTGAGTGTTTTATACCTCTGTCCTATAACATCTCACACAGTTTCTATTCGATTTTACATAGTTGTTCGTCATATAGCCCAACTAATAAACTATTCCCCCTTTTGTCAATTTTT
>CAZXTX010000383.1:0-2904 GCA_964643695.1 uncultured Mariniphaga sp.
TGGTAATCTTCTATTAAAACATCAAAGGTTTCCAATGATTTTCCGGCCGGTTTAAGTAAAATGAGATTGTCATTTCTAACCTGAAACTCAATTCCATCTTTTTTAAAAATCTGAGTCAGAATGTTTTCTACTGTTCTATTGGTTATTTTAAGGTCAATTTTTTGTTCAACATTAACCTGTTCGCGCTGATAAAAAAAGCGAAAATCGCTTTGATCTTCAATGTCCCGTAAAATTTCTACTACACGCTTGTTTTTAACGTCAAAAGTAAATTTGGTGTTTTGGGAATAGACTGTGGCAGAAACCTGAACGAAACAGATAATTAGAAAGAAAAAGGTAAGTCTCATAATTCGTAATAGTTTTAGGTTACCCTCAAAATTACAATTTTTTAGTAATTTAATTTTTTTCATACTTTTGTAAAATTAATGTTAGTAATAATGGTACTGAGTGGTTAGTACCGTTTGTAAAACATTCAGGCCGGTAATTGTTACAGCAGTTGCCGGCCCTTTTGGTTTTTTTAAGTTTAATTCATAGGCAGTTTTCCTTTATTTTTTGTTGTAAATAATTATTTTTTGTCCTTCAATTCTATATTTAATTGGAAGGGTTTCGGCAATCAAATCCAAAACTTCAATAATGGTTTCACTTTTAATTGTTGAATCATAGTGATAATTTAATATAATATTGTCAGTTACTTCTATATCAACTCCATATTTTCGTTCTAACAAAATAAACAGCTCTTTAAGGTTCATGTTAATAAAGATGAGCTTATTCTCTTTCCATGCAGTAAACATGCGGGTGTTAACATTATTAACATGAATACCCTTTTCTTTATTAAAAACAAATTGATTATTTGGTTTAATAATTATTTCATAATTGTCAGGTATATTTTTAACCGATGAAATTTTTATGGATCCTTTTTCCAATGTTGTAGTAACTTCATTGTCTTCCGGATACGCTTTTATGTTAAACTGAGTGCCTAAAACTTCAACATCATAAAAAGGAGTATGTACTACAAATGGTTTTTTTTCATTTTTACTTATATCGAACCAGGCTTCACCATTCAAAGATACTTTTCTGATTGTTTGTTTTTTAAATAAAAGGTTTGACTTGGTTTCTTCAGTATATTTTAATTCTGTACCTGCATTAAGAAAAACGGTTGATTTGTCGGGCAAAACTAATTGGGAAACTGATCCTTTGGGAGAAATAGCCTCGTAAAAAACAGGTGCTGCTTGTTTTAGGTTTTGTGCAAGCAGCCCCATAAAAATACCAAAAAATAATACTGCTGCAATTTTGAATAAACTGTAAAATATTTTTTTTGTTTTTTGTTTTTTATCTGCTTCAATATTTATACGATGGTGAATTTTATCCAGAAGATGGTCTGCATTTTTTAAGTCGGGTATATTTTTTTGAACTGTTGCTTCATCTTTTTCCCAATAACTTAGTAACACCGGCCTTATCCACAAATTTTTATATGGATTAGAAAAAATGTCAAAGGCTTCTTCCAGTTCATTGCTATTGCTTTTGCCTTCAAGGTATTTTTTAACTATTATCTGAATATTTTCTTTTTTTGTCATTTTTTATTTATCTCAACACCTGATAATAAAATGTAAACAAAATCCCTTTGTTTTAATATAAAGGGATTTTGTTAATTAACTAAACTAACCTATGCAAATAACTTCAAAAATGATTTTTTTTTGTATCATTTATAAGTAATACGGGAAAATCAATTCCATCCCCCAAAAAAGATTAAATATTTAATTTTTATTTTGAAAAAATGGAACTGATTTTAAGGATAATTGATTTTGGACAGAATAATACTGACTTTTTATACGAATTGTATTTACAAAATAGTCCAAACTGTTTTGTAAATTTACAATCGTTAATGCCGATGGTTAAAATATTTAGAATAATTGAGCAGAGTGATAATTGGTCTATTATATTTTTCCAATTGCTATTATAACTCAAATTTCAGGATAAATGTTTTCGCTTTATGGGTTATATCGTTGTATTATATGAAGAAACTTGTTTTATATATTTTTTTATCCAAACAATGATAGAAACAGCAGTGCCGGTATTATTTCATCACCCAAGAAGGATTTTATGTGCTTGAGTGTCAGGCCTATTTGATTCTCTACTGTTTTTGGTTTTATATTAAGTTTTTCAGCAATTTCTTTATGAGAAAGCCCGTGTTCACGACTTAGTAAATAAATTTGCCTTCTTCTTTCAGGCAGTTTGTTTATGATATCTTCAATTTCCTTTTTCAAAATGTTGTAATCAGTATTATTATCTTGAAAATTTATCTGATTTTTAAAATAATTTTCCAGAGAATCACGAAACTTTTTATCTTTTAATTTAAAACGTAACTGATCAATAATGAGATTGTAGGAGATAGAAAACAGGAAAGATTTAAATGATTTGGAAGAATCAATATCTTTACGCTTATTCCATATTTTGAAAAATGTTTCCTGTACTATTTCTTTGGCATCTTCTTCATTTTTAAGTAATGAAAAAGCAAAGCGAAAAAGTTTATTACTGTAAATATTAAATAATGTGTCAAAAGACTTTGCATCATCTTCCTTTAGCTTTGAAACCAGTGATTTTTCATTTGATAATGCTAAGTTTTTCATTTTAGTCTAATATTTCACTTTTTCAAGTATAATAAAATTAACAATAATAAAAAAGTTTCGTGTATATTCTGAATAATAATTGTCGAATCAGTTTTTTATTTTTGAAAGTGAAATTATTTTCTAATTGGTTTGAAAATTTCTTACAAAAAAATTTTCATTATTGTATTGTACTTTGAGTTTTTTCACTTCTTGCAACAGTAAAGCTGTAGTATGCAATTATGATAAAAGCAATGGCAGGTACCCAGTATGCAAATTTAATACTTCCGGACTGGTCTGATAA
>CAZXTX010000384.1:0-2902 GCA_964643695.1 uncultured Mariniphaga sp.
AATTAAATCGTTTTATGGATATTGCAAATGGAAGTTCTTTTGAACTGGAAACATTGGTTATTATTAGTTTTGATTTGAAATTTATATCACAAAATGAATTTGATAATTTTAATGATAAACTAAATGAGATTCAAAAAATGATATATGGTTTTAAAAGGTCAATTCAAAAACCTTCTTAATACTCAATACTGTGTACTCAATACTATGTACTAAAAACAAATAAATAAAAATCATTTACAAAATGGCAGATATAATTCTTAAAAAACTCAATATAAAAGTGTGGCGGCAAAACAATGCTGCCGCTAAAGGCAGATTTGAGACATATACCATTGAAAATATTTCAACCGGTTCGTCATTTCTGGAAATGCTTGATATTCTCAACAATAAGCTCATTATTGAGGGGAAAGATCCGATAGCTTTTGACCACGACTGCCGCGAGGGAATCTGCGGAACATGCAGTTTGTACATTAACGGGCGTCCGCACGGGCCTGATACTGAGGTTACCACCTGTCAGCTTCACATGCGCAGGTTTAAGGATGGTGAAACCATAACCATTGAACCGTGGCGTGCCAGAGCTTTTCCGGTAATTAAGGATTTGGTGGTTGACCGCACCGCTTTTGAAAAGATTTTGTATGCAGGCGGTTTTGTGTCGGTTAACACAGGCGGTGTGCCCGATGCAAATTCCATTCCTGTAGGTTACGATGATGCCGAAGAGTCTATGGATGCAGCAGCCTGTATTGGATGCGGTGCATGCGTGGCTGTTTGTAAAAATTCATCGGCAATGCTGTTTGTGGCTGCCAAGGTTTCTCATCTGGCCAAGCTCCCGCAGGGCAGGGTGGAGGCTAAAAAACGTGCCAAAAGCATGGTTGCAAAAATGGATGAACTGGGCTTTGGAAGCTGTACCAACACAGGTGCATGCGAAGTTGAATGTCCCAAAAGCATCTCAATTACCAATATTGCACGGCTTAACCGTGAATATCTGGTGTCAAGGTTTTCAGAGTAATACGAATTGTATTTACAAAATAGTCCAAACTGTTTTGTAAATTTCAAATCGGTATAAAACAGAAAAGTTAAGCAATATTGATTTAAGCCTTCTTCATATTTGGGGAAGGCTTTTCTATTTTATTTCGGAGCCGTTTTTTACCATTTTGTCGGGAGAAACGATGGAATATGAGCCGTCTTCGTTTTCGGCACACAGAATCATGCCGTGCGATTCAATTCCTCTCAGCTTTTTAGGCTCTAAATTTACCAGAATAGAAACCTGTTTTCCGATTAACTCTTCAGGTTTGTAAAATTCGGCAATTCCCGAAACCACGGTGCGTTTATCTATTCCTGTATCAATTTTTAACCTGAGTAACTTTTGGGTGCCGGCCACCTTTTCGGCTTCAAGGACTGTACCTGTTCTGATATCCATTTTACCGAAATCATTAAACTCAATACTCTCCTTTGCCGGTTTTACTTTGTTTTCGGTTTCTTCGTTAATCTTTTTTGTGTCAAGCAGTTTTTGCAGCTGAGCTTCAATTACACTATCCTCAATTTTCTCAAAAAGCAGTTCCGGTTCTCCAATACGGTGCCCTGCCTGAAGCAGGTTGCCGCTACCCGATTTTTCCCAGTTCTGTTTTTTAAAGTTAAGAAAGCCGCGCAGTTTTTCCATACTGCCGGGAATAAACGGTTCAAGAGTGATAGTGAGGTTGGCGGTAATCTGTAAAGAGATGTTCAGTATGGTTTTTACCCTTTCCGGATTGGTTTTCCAGAGTTTCCAGGGTTCTTCATCGGCAAGGTATTTATTTCCAAGGCGTGCCAGGTCCATTGCATTTTTCAGCCCTTCGCGGAAACGGAAATGGTCGAGGCTTTTTTCCACTTCGGTTTTTATGGATGATATGGCAGCAAGGGTTTCTTTGTCGTAATCTGAAAGTTCGCCTCTTTCCGGAACCTCTCCGTCAAAATATTTATTTGTGAGAACCAATGCGCGGTTCACAAAGTTTCCGAGAATGGCAACCAGCTCGTTGTTGTTTCGTGCCTGAAAATCTTTCCATGTAAAATCGTTGTCTTTTGTTTCGGGTGCGTTGGCAGTAAGAACATATTTAAGTACATCCTGTTTGCCGGGAAATTCCTCTAAATATTCATGCAGCCACACCGCCCAGTTTCGCGAAGTGGAAATTTTATCGTTTTCCAGATTCAGAAACTCGTTTGCCGGCACATTGTCGGGCAGGTTATAGGTACCTTCAGCTTTGAGCATACTTGGGAAAATAATGCAGTGGAAAACAATATTGTCCTTACCTATGAAGTGTAGCAGTCGTGTTTCCGGGTCTTTCCAGTATTTTTCCCAGTCGGGGGTAAGTTCGCGGGTGGCAGAAATATAGCCGATCGGTGCATCGAACCATACATAAAGCACTTTTCCTTCGGTACCTTCAATCGGAACAGGCACGCCCCAGTCGAGGTCGCGGGTAACCGCACGCGGCAGCAGTCCGCTGTCAATCCACGATTTGCACTGTCCGTAAACGTTGGGTTTCCACTCCTTGTGGCCTTCCAAAATCCATTCCCGCAGCCATGGTTCATACTCATCAAGCGGCAGATACCAGTGTCTGGTCTCTTTAAGCACCGGTTTGTTTCCGCTAATCATTGAAGTAGGATTAATCAGTTCGGTGGGACTGAGTGAAGTGCCGCAATTTTCGCACTGGTCGCCGTAAGCCCTGTCGAAACCGCATTTCGGACAGGTGCCGATAATATACCGGTCAGCTAAAAACTGCTGGTTTTGCTCATCGAAATACTGCTCCGTGGTTTTTTCGATAAATTGCCCCTGTTCATACATTTTTTTAAAGAAGTCGGATGCTGTTTGGTGGTGTATTTCAGCACTTGTGCGGGAATATACATCGAATGAAATACCGAATTCCTTAAAAGA
>CAZXTX010000385.1:0-2873 GCA_964643695.1 uncultured Mariniphaga sp.
ACATCTTCGGGCACATCAACAACAAACAGTGCATTTTCAAAATCAGCACCGTCATCTTTGCGTACATTTCCGATAAATGCCCGCATTGTTCCCGCAGTACCAACCCATGAATCACCATAGGCTTTCTCAATTTCGCCCGGTTTAGATGTACCGGCAACAGCAGGCTTCAGCAGAACCGCAAAATAATGGGTATAACCTTCCGGGGCGACATCACTTTCCTCCAGATATCCGATTGTACGGTCATACTGTTCAAGTAAAAAATCATCATATGTAAAACCGATACGGTTTCCTTTTCTCGTATATTCATGCCGGTGTGTACCTCCGCGCTGTGCCCCCGGAGTGGTCGGGCGGTCAGTTGAAACATCCCTGTGGTCAACTTTTGTAATCATGCCTTTTCCGTCGGCACTAACCTCCACACCGGCACGGTTTCTGATACCGTAATATCCGCGTTCCTCAACCTCTTCAAGCAGCGGACCGTGAATAAAAACCACCTTGTCTTCCGAAGGATGCCACGAAACCGCAGCCACACCCGGTGCGGCATCTTCACCGGTAACCGACTCCGGCTCCCACAATACAGTTTCAATACCGGTGGAAATCTCAATTTTCTCTATCGATTTGCAGTTTGCAAGATTTTTACTGTAAACCGTTCCGCGCGTATCGTAACACAAAAATCTATCATCGGGCGAAAAGTTGTCGTTGTTGTCGAGCGCATGATTTCTTGCTGAAAAGGAAATTTGTTTTTCTTTCATAACTATTGTCAATATTTCTTTTTGATGGTTACAGGCAAAACCTGAAAAAACGATGCCCGTAATTAATAAAACTCTGAATATTTTCTTTAAATCCATTCTGCAGTATAATTTATATTAAAGTTCAAACCGGTTGTGGGCACCGCCAATTCCCGGATTGATGGTTATTGAAACAAATGCAAGGATTGCTATGATTACAAGAATACCAAAAAAGATCAGGCGGTAATTCCGGTAATTCATTTCACACTCTTTTATACCGGTAAGCGGTTGTTTTACAGTGTTCAGTAAAATAAAAACCACAATGTAATTTACAATGTAAAGATGATGGTTCAGGTGGAACATACCGCCCAGCACTCCGGTAAGCAGATAGCTGAAAATAATGTATGTTGCAAAAAAACCTGCAAAAAGATATTTTGCCGTATTTTTTCCGGTGCCTGAAAATAGTTTTTCACGACCGAACCATGCAGTTACAATTCCGGCACAAAGAATAATTGCAGCCGTCCAGCTTGAAATATTTGCCACACTCTCGACATTCGGAAGTGAAGCCAGCCTCTTTGCTATATCGGGAATAGTCATTGATTCCCTGAAAACTATAAGCGGAACAAGTATAATCACCAGAATAAAAGCTGCCTGTTTCTCCCACCGTCTGATATTAATTTCGGTTTCCGGCCATTTGGATGTGAAAACAGAATAAGCCAGTGAAGTACCGCCAAAAAATCCGATGCTGTATTCCATCACATTCCACATGTTAAAGTTTATTTTCAGAATAGTTCCGGCTGTTTGCAGAAAGTTGCCGAAAGCAAACCCGAATCCGGCTCCAAGCGAGGTAATAAGTGCCACCCGGAGTGCCGAATTAAAATTATTCCTTGCCATGTACCACAGCATTGCAAGGCCTGCCCCAAGACAAATTGCCCAGGCTTCCGACCGCGGGGGTGTCATCAAAACTCCAATCTGCTGAACAAAAAAACCGTATATAATCAAACCTCCGGCCACCATTTCGGCCATCAGCCGGGACCATTTTACTTTCTTTTCTTCCGATGTTTCTAATGCAAGGCCTGTCAGTCCGCCGCCAATCAGCCCGAACAACCCGCCGATTACAAACAGCATTGTAAGGCCATAAAATGCATTTGGAAAGTTCAACGACCTGCCGTAACCGACAACCATTCCGTAACTGATCATGCCGGTAATACCCCAGCCGATTGCACCGGCAAAAGCCACCGATAATATTTTACGGTACCAGTCCTTTCTGCCGGAAGCCATTATTAGGCCCATTGTACCAATGGCACCGGCCCATGCGGCACCCTGTTCGTGACCAAACTGCCCCCGCACTGCCCATGCCGTTCCGAGAGTCATTCCCACTATCAAAATTCCGGTTAACTGCGACTTATTCATTATGTATTGTTATTATGATTTAATTTGGTTTTTGTTCCTTAAATTTATTTTTCCCTTTGCTGTTCTTTTTCAGGGTAAACTGATCGAACAAAACACCGTTAGTTGTATAAGACTGATATTTAAGAGTTTTACCTTCAATTGAAATAATCTGATAAAGCTCCATAAACTCACCGGAATGTTCCATCCACGGCTTATTAGCAGCTTCATATAATTTAGGTCCACTCATCGAGACTGCATACAAAATCTTATTTTTGCTCTGAGGATTATCTGAAACCCTGCCTCTTGCATAAGAGTGGTCATGCCCTGAAAGTACCATATCCACATTGTATTTTTCCATTACAGGCTGAAATGCATCGCGCAGATACTGATTGTCACGGCTCTCCTTCGGGGAATAAAAAGGTAAGTGGGTAACTACAATAACCCACTGTTTTGTGTTTGATTTCAAAACCGATTCGAGCCATTTCTTCTGGGCTTCAAGCTTTGTGCCCTCCTTCAATCTCAGCTCCGAATCGGCAGCAGTATCAATTGTTATAAGTCTGAGATTCTTGTAATCGGTATAAAAACAGGTACCTTTCAGTTCCGAAGGTCCGTTTTCCGGAAGCGTAAACTGAACATTCCAGTGCGGGTCAAGCTCAAGGCCTCTGTAGTCGTGGTTACCGGGGGTCATTGTCTGGGGCACCATTCCGTAGATATATGAACCTGCATAAAACCACTCGTCCCATTCAATATCGCGCC
>CAZXTX010000386.1:0-2865 GCA_964643695.1 uncultured Mariniphaga sp.
AGACAGTCTGTTTTACAAGGAATAACAACCGGTTTTAACAGGCTTCAGGCTTTTGTATTAATTAGCTGTTACATCAGCCATAACCGATTATCAGCCTGATTTGGCTGATAAAGAAAAACTTTTGACATATAATCAACAGGATAAAACAATAGAATTCCGCATTGAAACAAACATGCCGGACAGAATTATCATAATCCTTAAATTATTCGATTTTAAAAAATTAATAAAACTGACAACAGATGAAAAAAATACTTTTTATTACCGTAATCCTTACAATTTTTGCTGCAGGATGTAAAAAAGAAACTTTACCCGACAACAATGGTGGTTCGGGTGGTGGTGCAAACGGCGGCACTCCTCCCAAGGAAAACGGAACAACACCGGGGAACGGTCAAATCCGGGTTCAGGTACCTGCCGGCAGTTCCTACATTCCTGCCGGCGGAAAAATAATGTCATCTTCCAGTTTTACAGATATTGATGACAAAGGGTATGCTGACGGCTTCACAAAAGAAGACAATTCCATTGTTTATGTATTTGACAAAAATGACGAGCTCACAATGGCAGGTTTTATTACCGATACTTCAACAGTAATTACACCGGGCACAACAGCTCTGGTTATGTTGTACTGGGGGCTGAAACTGCCATTTTATCAGACGGAAACTTTAAAACCATTTATAAAAAATGCACCTCAGCATCCGTATGTTCAGGAGTGGATGTCAGATTTTGAAAAACTGTTTAAATCCGATCCGCTGGTTTTAAGCAAAGGAAATTACAAAAAGGAATTTACTGATGTGCTGACCAAACTGCGCAACAGAAATGCACTGGAGCCAAACACCAAAAAAGCTTCGATAGTTGATGCCGATGCAAACGATATAAAAAGTGGCATTCAGATAATGGAAGACGGGCTGAGTAACTTTTCAGTTGTAAACAACTACAGAAGAAGGGCACATGCTTTTTTATACAAAATGCACTACACAGATATAAATGACAACCAGAAAACAGTACTTGACAGAATTCAAAAGATGTCTTCACCCAACAAAGACTTCCCGGTTAATCCGACTTCGGGCAGAACAAGTGCCATGGGTGAAATAGGTAAATTAATTGAAAACTCAGCCGGAGAATTTTTTTCGGTAAAAAGCGGACCTATACCGATTCCGCTGGAAGAAAATGAAAAAGAAGCAGTCTATAAATTGAGAATTGTGGGGCCGGGAAATACTTATTTTAATGAAATGAAAACCGAAATTGAAGCTAAAAAGATGTTAAGATTAGATGCAGAAACCTTTTTATTGGATTTTTTTATTCCTTTTGTTTCATTAAGCCTTTCTGCTAAAGGACTAATATCTGATAATGATAATAAGATAACTTCAAATGATGCTTTAATTAAGATGGTGGAGGAATTATTTAAAAGCGTACCCGAAGTCTATGAAGAGATAAAAAAGGGAGATTACATGGCTGCCCTTAAAAAAACTTTAAAAGCTATTGCAGATGGGGCTTTAGGATTTGGACAGGATCTTTTATTAGAAACAATCAAAACGTCAACAAAAGTTGACGCAACAAGTTTATTTAAGGAAGGCCCGGAAAGATTCTTTAAAGTGCTGGCAGCTGTTGACATTATACTTTCAAATTATGATATTGTAAAATTAATATCACAAATATCTTTCAGCAAGGATATTGAAGAGTGGGAGATAAAAGCCGGTACCGCCCGTGTAAAACTGACACCACATGAACAGTTAGCTTTTCCGGGCAATTTTAAAAAAGTGACAGCCATAATTAAAGACCTCAAAGTGGCAGAAAACACACATCCTTTTTTTGAGTGGAGCACCTCGGGCAAATACGGTAATATCAGAGATACCAAGGGGCACAGCGGAACTTCATTTGCAACTCAGGATGATGCCGTAACATATTATTGTAACAAAACCGGGAGTGAGGAAAACAATACTGAATATATTTATGTAAAGGTGCTGTATGGAAGTGAGGTGATAGGCACTGACACAGCAGTTATAAATGTAACAAGCCTGGGCTATAAAATAACACCCAACGGAGTAACGCTGTCAGGAAAAAATGAAGCATATAACGAAGTTGCCCTTACCATTATCAAAACAAACGGTGAAAAAGCTATGGTGGAAGGCCCGACCATTGAATATAAAACAGTCTGGAGAACAGCAGGCAAATATGGTAAACTAATGCGTTTTAATACTGAAGGGCAAACAGTAATTACCACCTATAATGACGACAAAATGTGGTATGCCTGTACAGATGACGAAACAGAGGAAGCTGAGGAAAAGGTAACTGCAACCATCTACTGGAAGCAAAAAGATGAACCTGAATCTGACTACCGCCCTCATGATGAAGTGGAAGCTATAGTAAAAATAAACAACGACGACAAGAAAAGAATAATTCATTCACCTGTAATTTATTACAGAGAAAGTTATACTGTCCAGGGGTACGCCTCAGGAGGTGTATCTGCCACAGTTCTCGTACCGCCCGATAGTGATGCAAAGCGTTATACTGTCAGACTTTACAATTTTACAGGTAAGTGGCAAAATTCACCCGAAGGCAGGGTATTATCGTGGAATCAGGGACAAAATCCGCCTATGGACTGGATCCCGCCCAGTATGGCTAACACAGGAGGTATGATAGATAACATATATTATCTGACATTTAACACTACCACCTGCTTTGGATGTAAAGATTATAGTCTTGATGAATTTGAATCGAGATACCAGGAAGGCTATGGAAATGCAATGGGTGAAATAACCTATTATTATTGATATAACGTGAACCGGATCTAATACTAATTGGAAAAATATAACAAGCCAATTATGGCTCTGCTTAATTGTTCTAAATATTTTAACCATCGGCATTAAC
>CAZXTX010000387.1:0-2861 GCA_964643695.1 uncultured Mariniphaga sp.
TTTGGAAAGGCAATTATCCATTTCCCGGCAGTATTTGAAATACTTTCACTTATGAAGGCGAAGCTGGATGCATCCAGAACACTGCTGTACGAAACCGCACGTTTTGTGGATATGTACAAAACCTATCAGCATATTTCGGAAGAAAGACAACTGGAAAAGGAGGAGCGCGATACAATGAAACATTATCAGCGGTTGGCCGATGTTTTTACACCGCTGGCAAAGGGAATGACGAGCGAATACAGTAACCAGCTTGCTTACGATGCGGTGCAGATTCACGGCGGTTCGGGATTTATGAAGGATTATCCGGTGGAAAGGATATATCGCGATGCGCGGATTACTTCAATTTATGAGGGAACCACACAGCTGCAGGTTGTGGCTGCCATACGCGGAATTACAACCGGCCAGTTTTTGAAGCAAATCAGGGTTTATGAATCAGAAAAAGTTTCACCGCAGCTGGAATATCTCAAGCGCACACTCATAATTCTTACCGAAGATTTTGAGCAGGCAGTAAAAAAAGTAACCTTGGCAAATGATACCGAGTTTGTTGATTTTCATGCCCGCCGTCTGGTGGAAATGGCAGGACACATAATAATGAGCTATCTGCTATTGCTTGATGCAAACCGTGAGGAGTCGTTTTTAGGTTCTGCAAAAAATTATATCGTTTATGCCAGATCACAGGTTAAAGCTCATGCCGAATATATTAAGGCTTCGGAACTGAGTGAACTGGGAAACTACAAGTTTGAACTGTAATTTTTTAAAAAGAAGGTAAGATGAGACAACTTTTTCTGTTTTTTCTGCTGCTTTTTCCGGCAGTTGCTTTTTCAGTTTCTGCCGACAGTCTGAAGTATTATGATGCTTCTGACTTTCCGGTTATAGGCAAGGGGTTTGAAGATACACCGGGCCGGTATTACAGATTGCCGGCAGCACTTGAAGGCAAAACCCGTCCGCCGGTCTGGAACTTGTCAAAAAACAGCAGCGGACTGGCAATCCGCTTCCGTACCAACTCAACCGTTATTGCCGCAAAGTGGGAAGTTGAAAGAGATGTGGTTATGAACCATTTTACACCTACCGGAATAAAAGGACTCGATTTGTATTGCCTGAATGACGGAAAGTGGCAGTTTGTAAATTCAGGCCGACCTTCAGGTAAGAAAACTACTTCGGTTATAGTGCAGAATATGCAGAAAAGAGAGATGGAATATATGCTTTACCTGCCTTTGTATGACGGACTGGAATCTTTGGAAATCGGGATTGAAAGCGGAGCTTCAATAAGTGCACCTGCTGTAAATTCTCCCAAAACGGGTAATCCGGTTGTCTTTTACGGCACAAGTATCACACAGGGCGGATGCGCTTCAAGAGCAGGCATGGCCTATCCGTCGGTTTTGGCAAGGATGCTTGATCATGAAACCGTGAATCTCGGTTTTAGCGGAAACGGACAGCTTGATTATGAAGTGGCCGAAGCTATGGCCGGCATGAAGGCATCCTGTTTTGTTATCGACTGTCTGCCCAATGTTAATGCCGAAATTGTAAATGAAAAATATGCCAAATTTGTGGATATAATCAGGGAAAAACATCCTGTTATACCAATTGTAATGGTGGAAAATATTCTTTATCCGCACATGTATTTCGACCGGAATGTTTACAAGACAATAACGGATAAGAACGAGGCTCTTGCACGGGTTTTCAGGGAGCAGAAAAAGAGGGGCGATAAAAATGTTTACTATGTTAAAGCCGACAAGCTGATTGGTAAAACTCAGGAAGCCACCGTTGACGGTGTACATTTAACCGATCTCGGATTTTTGATAATGGCTGAAAACCTCTATCCGCATATTCGTAAACGGATAAAATAAAAAAGGTGTATCCATTTTCAAAAGAATGAATACACCCTCTGTTTTTATCGGATGTTAGAAAATTATTTTTTCAATCGGTATTGTTTTCAATAGCCCCATTTCTTCATGGCGGCAAGGTTTTCTTTCATGCAATCTATCGGGGCTTTACCCTGATACGATTCCTGCTCTATAATCAGCAGTTCGCTGCCCACTTTTCTAGCAAGTTTAATCACTTCCTTAATTCCGATTACTCCTGTTCCCAAAACGGTGCTTTCGTATCCGGAGCCGTCAGCCGATTTTATCATGTCTTTAACATGGATGTTGTCATATCTTCCGGGATAATTGCCGAGCACATCCTTTGCATGTGCGTTTGCCATATACATATTGCCGGTATCCAGCTGCATTACCACCTTGTCGGCATCGGTGTTTTTCATTATCAGGTCAAAAACTATTTCGCCGTTCAGGGTTTCGCTGAATTCAAAATCGTGGTTGTGATATCCGAAACGCATTCCGGCTTTTTTACATAATTCACCACATTTATTGAAAACTTCCATAAAGCGCAGCAGGTTGTCGTATGTGTTGCGTAAAGAAGCATCCAGCCACGGGCTCACAACATATTCCTGTCCCATATAGGCAGCATCATCAACTAATTTTTTCCACTCATCGGTAAAATCATTTTGCTGCTCATTCCAGTGGTTTGCACCCAGCACAGTGTGTCCCGAAGGCATTTTAAGACCCAGGTCGTCCAGAACTTTTTTGAATTCGGCTGCCGTCCATCCGTAAAACTTATGATTGATATAATTGGCATGTTCAACGTGGGTATAACCCATTTCAGCAAGTTTTGTAAGCGTACCTGACGGATCATCGCCCATCTCTTTTCTGACACTGTAAAGCTGAAGTGCCGTAACTGTCTTGCCGCTTCCGCCCGAACAGGCAAATCCCGGTAGTATTGATGCACCGGCAATTGCAAGTCCGCTGGTTTTAATAAAGTTTCTTCTTGTGGTTTTCATTATAATTTGATTTTAGGTGAATATT
>CAZXTX010000388.1:0-2850 GCA_964643695.1 uncultured Mariniphaga sp.
GAAGGTAAGACCTTCAGTGATATTTTAATTGAGCAGCTTAGTTCAAAGTTCGATTTTTCTAAACTTTCCGATATTTTTGCCGTGGTGGCGGGTACACTGGGTCAGTTTATTATTGGTTTCTTTTCAGTTTCATTTATCACTTTTTTCTTTCTGAGAGAGAAGAATATGTTTAAAGATGCAATTTTGCTGATTGTTCCCACTGAAATAGAAGAAAGAGTGACACATATTCTTGATTCGGTTTCGCATCTGCTGAGACGTTACTTTATCGGTATCGTGCTGGAGATTTTTATGATTATGTTTCTTGTTTCTTTAGGTCTAATGCTGGTTGGGCTGAGTTCAAGTCATGCAATAATAATAGGGTTGTTCTGCGGATTGTTTAATGTAATACCCTATCTTGGCCCGTGGATGGGAGCAATTCTGGGTTTTTTAATTGCCGCCGGAGTCAATATCAATGCCGATTTTATGAGTCATACGCTGCCGTTGCTCGGATTAATGTCGGTTGTGTTTATATCGGTGCAGATAATTGACAATGTTTTGTTTCAGCCTTATATTTATTCGAGCAGTGTAAAGGCACATCCGCTTGAGATATTTCTGGTGATTCTGGCAGCCGGAAGTATGGCGGGGATTTTAGGGATGATTCTGGCTATTCCCGCATACACAATTTTAAGAGTAATTGCAAAGGAGTTTTTTGAGAATTTAAAGTTTGTTCGCAAGCTGACAGAAAATCTTGAACAACAGGAAGTAAATTGAAGATGCAAATTTTTTTTAATATATTCAGAAACCTTTAAAGATGTATTTTGTTAGGAATTATGTTGAAAAAAAGAAGCTTAAATGTTATCATACTAAACTAATCGGAATGAATAAAAGTTTCAGCAGTTATAAATCCGGTCTCAAATCCGGATTGATTTTTTTATTTTTCATTTTTGCTACACCCCGGTTTCATTTAACGGCTCAAACGTCTGATGGCGGTGACTCTGAAGGATTTTTCAAGGAGGATATTGACCGCGGCAAGAGGTTTTTTATGGGGTTGCTGCCCTTCGGAATAAAGCATGAGTCGTGTGTTTCGTGTCACTATCTGAATTCGCCCGATACATTAAACTGGAATCCGTCGGCAATGGACCTGGCACTGAAGTTTGCAGGAAACAGCGAAGATCTTTTCATTCAGGCTGTGCTCAATCCTTCGGGGAATTTGATGGAGGATGTTCATGCAGGTATCGATTTGACCGAAGAGGATGTGCAGTATATAAAAACATATCTGGATTACATGGCTTTTAACGGACCTGAAAAACAAAAGCCGAATGTAAGCAGGCTTCTGCTTTTCTTGTTTTTGGGACTGCTCATAACCTGGGCATTACTGGATTTGATTATTTTCAAAAAGGTTAAATACAAATTTATTCCGGCACTCGTATTAATCGGAGCTTTCGGTTATCAGCTCGGTATGATATATAACGAAGCGGTAAAACTCGGAAGAAGTCAGGGGTATATGCCCGACCAACCGATAAAATTCTCGCACAAAGTTCATGCGTTCGACAACCAGATTGACTGTATGTATTGTCATTATACTGCTGAGGAGTCAAAAACCGCAAATATTCCTTCAACCGAATTGTGTATGAACTGTCATATTGTTGTGCGCGAAGGAATACATTCCGGTAAATTTGAAATTGAGAAACTTGTTGAGGCTCATGAGGAAGGACGATCTGTTGAATGGATCAGAGTTCATCAGCTGCCCGATCATGTTTTCTTTTCGCATGCCCAGCATGTTGGGGCAGGTAAGCTTGATTGTATTGAGTGTCATGGCGATATAGAACAAATGCATATTGTACAGCAGGTTAATGACCTTTCAATGGGGTGGTGCCTTGAATGTCACCGCGAAACCCGGGTTGACTTTGTTGACAATGACTATTATAAAACTTTTGAGGCACTGCACAGGGATTTGGTCAGCGGCAAAAGAGATTCGATTGTCGCAGCCGACATCGGAGCGAATGACTGTGCAAAATGTCATTATTAATTAAACAGATAATTCTGTCACTATCCAAAATATAAACTGATGAGTGAAGAAAACAACTACTGGCATATTCTTGAAGAATTTGAGCCGATAAAAAATTTGCGATTTACAAACAGAAAGGAAGAGACTGTAACTCCTACCTCCCGAAGGAACTTTCTTAAAGTGTTAGGCCTCGGAACAGCTTCGGCGGCACTAATCGCTTCATGTAAGCGGCCTGCCGAAAAGGCAATTCCGTTTCTTATAAGTCCCGAAGAGATTGTACCCGGTAAAGCGGCATATTATGCTTCCGGATATTTTAATCAGAATGAATATTGCAGTGTTCTGGTTAAAGTGCGCGACAACCGTCCGATAAAACTTGAGCCAAATCCGAAATCGGTGATAACTCCCAACGGAACGAGCGGGCGTGTTCAGGCATCGGTACTTGATGTTTACAATGTAAACCGGTATCAGTATCCGCAAAAAGACGGGGAGCAGACTGACTGGGAAACCGCAGATGCCGAAATACTCGAAAAACTTCGTCTGATGGCTGAGGGAGGACAAAAAATAGTGCTGTTAACATCAACGGTAATCAGTCCTTCAACCCGAAAACTTATTGAAGAGTTTAAGGAAACCTACAATGCAGAGTGGTATCAGTACGATGCAATTCCCATGGACGGATATCGTGAGGCCGGCAGGCGTGTTTTCGGAACGGATGCCATTCCAGAATACAGTTTTGAAAAAGCCGACTGTATTGTTTCGATAGGCTGTGATTTTTTAGGTACATGGTTGTCGCCGGTGGAATTTACAGGTCATTATTCAAAACGGCGCGATTTGCATAATGGAGACGGAACATTAAACAAGCATTA
>CAZXTX010000389.1:0-2839 GCA_964643695.1 uncultured Mariniphaga sp.
AGATTTGTCCAGATGCCTATACCCTGAATGTAAAGCAATACTTCACTTGCAATAAAACCGGATACAAAAAGCAGTAACCCAGTCTTGTACCGTTTGCCTAATGAAAATTCATTTACGGAAATTAAAAATGCAATTATGAAAAATGATACAAATCCTAAGAAAACAATATGTAAATAGCTGATGATGAAATTTCTGATTTGAAATGCAATTTCAGCCACAGCAGGAAAAGCTGAAGCCATTTGGAAAATGATTTTCAGTGAAAAACTGAACAGTGAAAAGCCAAACAGAAAATACGCCCATCCGGCAACTTTTTCTTTTAATTTCCGGAATAAGCTTTTTACAGTAATCAGCAGTATGAAAAGTGCAATCAGCTGCATAAGTGCGCCTGCTCCGGCAAATAAATAAATGCTGTTTTGTGGATTAATCCATAAAACCGACAGTAAAAATGCAGGGAAACAGGCAATTAGCATAAGTGCGAAAAACAGTTTTGCATTTGACCGGGAAAAACTGATCTGAAAGTTTTCAAGAAGCCGGAAGAACAGTCCGGCAACAGCAAATGTAAACCAGCCATTATACTGAAAGTGCAGATAAAAGTAAATAGCATTGAAATATAACTCGCTGCCCGAACCTGTTTTTGCAATTATTGGCCCCAATGCAAAAGGCCCCAGCGAGGATAATATCATAAAGAAAATGGCAGCTTTTATAAAACTGAACGACAGTTTATGCCTTGAATAATTATCAGAATTAGATTTTGCATCTTTTAAAAAATAGAAAGCAAATGCATAACTGCAAAAAATATGCATGGTGGTAAATGAAATTGAAACTGCACCATATCCCTGAAACGGATAGCTGAAAAGCATTCCGACATTTGCAACCTGTGTTAACCAAAAAATTACAGAGTATGTCTTTTTCTTCTGTTTTTCAGGTTTCAGATATGCATAAATAATAATTGTGAACAGTATGTTGTAAATCCAGCCTAAAAAAGCAATGTGGGAGTGTGTGTGAAGCAGGTTGCTGTAATTCAGACCTGTGGGCACAAAAGCCATCAGGCGCAACAAACCGCCCAAAACTGCAATTACAAACAAGTATAAAAAAGATATATTTAACCAGGTTTTGTTCATATTATCTCTTATCATCCACAATCGGAAAATGTTTCGGCATCAGCATTAAAAACAGTAAAGATAATATTCCTGTAACAACCATTGCAAAATAAACGTGGTGTGATGAGCTGTAAAATGCATGTCGAAGAAAATCTTCGGCATTTTCAGGCATTGTTCCCGATTGCAGCGATTCGATAACATCGTTAACATTTTGCGGCAGCTGGCTTTTCAGATCTGCAGGTGCGGTTTCGAGTCTGCTTCGCATGGAGGTGTTGAAAATACCGCCCAGAACAGCAGCACCTATACTTTGCCCCAGATAACGCGAAAACATGTTTGAGCCTGTAACAACACCCCTTTGTCCCCATTTTACTATCGACTGAATTCCCACGAGGGTGGGGGTTGACAATAAACCGAAGCCGGCCCCTAACATCACCTGATTTGCAACAAAAATCCAGACCGGTGCTTTAAAGGGATAAAGAATGAATATTACAGAAAATAAAATTATTATCAGTGTGCCGATTATTGCAGTATCCCTGAAGCCGATTTTAAGATAAAGTCTGCCCGAAAGGGTTGATGCCACCGGCCAGCCTACACTCATGCTTGCCAGTACAAATCCTGCCGCAATTGCACCAAGTCCCAACACCGACTGTGAATAGATTGGCAGGTACATGTTCGGACCGAGCATCATTGCACCCATACCGATAACTGCAAGGTTGGCACCAACCAGAATCCTGTTTTTCCAGATCCATACCGGCATAATCGGTTCCGGACTTCTTTTTTCAAGATAAATTGTCAGGTAAATTAATGCTGCGGTAAGCAGAAACATTCCTGCACTTTGCAGCGAAATCCACGGCCAGCTCTGTCCGCCCTGCATAAGTGTGAAAATCAGAGTTGTTCCCGCTATAAGCATCATGACTGCGCCGCGGTAGTCGATATGGTGTGGGCGTTTTTCAAGTTTTTCCTTAAAAAACAGAACTATCAGCAGAATTGAAATAAAACCGATTGGCAGGTTTATCAGAAAAATCCAGCGCCAGGTGGCATACTGTGCAAATGCCCCGCCTAATGTCGGTCCTAAAATAGCAGCCATACCCCATACGCTTGAAAGCCATCCCTGTATTTTTGCACGTTCTTTTACGGTATAAATATCACCCGCAATTGTATTGACAGTTGCCAAAATTGAGCCGGCACCCAGTCCCTGAAGTCCGCGGAACAGAATCAGTGAAATCATATTCCATGCAGCAGCCGATGTTGCAGAGCCGATAAGAAAAACAACAGTTCCGAAAATCAGAATCGGTTTGCGGCCATATATATCGGCAAGTTTACCGTAAATGGGAATTGTAACCGTTTGTGCCAGAAGATATATTGAAAACACCCAGCTGAAAAGGGAGAAACCGCCCAAATCACCCACAATCTGGGGAATAGCTGTAGAAATGATTGTTGAGTCCATTGCCGCCAGCATAATGGTGAACATTAAAGCAGCAAGAACCCATCCGCGCCCCTGAGGTTTTGAATTGTTATCGACAGTTTCTGACATAAAACAGGAAAAGATTTATCCCCTAATTATTTTCAGCGGCGAAGTTAGAATTATTATGAATATTGTATTGCAGTTCCGGGCAATTTAAACGATTTTAATATCTTAAATTATTATTGTGACACGGTTTAAGCATATTACAAATATTTCGGTACTCACTACCTTCGTTTTCAACAATAAAAAACACATATTAGCGAAAGCGGCAGAT
>CAZXTX010000390.1:0-2832 GCA_964643695.1 uncultured Mariniphaga sp.
GAAGAACCAAAATATGCATACACTCTGGCTTATTATCAATTCGAAAACAAACAAAAAGCAGAAGCTGAAAAAACACTAAAAAAACTAATACAGATCCATCCGCTCTATCTGAACGGAATCAGTTTTCTGGCAGACATATATATGAAAGACGGCAGAAAAAAAGAACTAATATCGCTTTATGAGCAAACTATTAAAACCGAAGGTATTTCGGTTGCCGATAAAAATGCAGTAAAACAGGCATTGGATGAACTGAAAAAATAAAAAACAGACCAAATTTCAACCTTTAAAAAACTTTTAAAATAATACATCATCAACATTTACAACAAAAACATTAAAACACCATGCTAATAGTAATATCACCGGCCAAGCTGCTCGACTTTGAAACAAAACCTGTTACAAAAAAGCACACCTTACCCGAATTATTAAACGAATCGGAAAAACTGGCTGACAAGCTTAAAGAAATGAACGCAAAAGAGTTATCCGAGTTGATGAAAATTTCACCCGAACTTGGAATTGTCAATTATAACCGATTCCAGATGTGGCATCCTCATTTCACTTTCAAAAATGCCAAACAGGCTGTGCTTTCATTCAACGGTAATGTTTATGCCGGAATAAATGCCACAGCTATGACTGAAAAACAACTGCTTGAAGCACAGCAAAAACTCAGAATACTTTCAGGATTGTATGGTGTTCTGAAGCCGCTTGACCTGATACAGCCGTACCGGCTTGAAATGGGAACCAAATTAAGTATAGGAAAAACAAAAACCCTGTATGGATTCTGGGGTGATAAAATCACAAAAAAAATACAGGAAGCGATTGATGAATCCGGTTCAGATATTCTTGTAAATCTGGCTTCAAACGAATATTTTAAAAGTATAAATCTTAAAAAATTAAATGCCGAAGTTGTAACCCCGGCTTTTAAAGACATGAAAAACGGAGAATATAAAATGATTTCCTTTTTTGCAAAAAAAGCACGCGGGCTGATGACCAGATTCATAATAGAAAACGATATTAAAAAAGTAACCGATTTGCAGGCTTTTGACTCTGAAGGATACATTTTTAATCCCAGATTGTCCAAACCGGGCGAACCTGTTTTTACACGTGGCTGAATTGTTTAAAAGAGATAAATCAAAAGAATAAAACAATATTTGTCAGGCCGTTAGCTTTCAGATATTAAAAAAGACAATATTACACATAGAAACAAAGATTCTTTGAAAAATTTATTATTTTAGCTTCGGTTTTTATCTTTTTAAAACCTCAGGTACATTAAATAACCGGCATGAAACCGAACATCAAAATATTAAAAATCTTCATTTTTTTATTCTCATTTTCATTATATCATAATAAAAACATTTATGCCCACAGCATTGCTGACACAACCGGATTTCATGAGATAACAATATTTATTTATCCTTCGGCGGCACCTATAAACTGGGAAAGTCCCTTTACTCTCTACAAATCTGCAAGGAAATCTATTTCTAAAATAATTTTTCGCAAAAAACTCAGATTCCTGGGACATATGGCAATGTCCATAAATTCTGATTTGCTGGAGGAACCTTTATGGATTGGAATTGTATCTGAAAATTACAAACTAATGACAGAACAGGTTTTTATTCAAAAAGCCGGACTGGGTGTGCTTGGAATTCCCTTCAAGGGAAAACTGGAAAATAAATATATTTTGGAGGAAAATATAAAATATTACCTGCGTCACAAAAGAGTTGTCACGTTTGTGTCATACCGGGTTAATGAACAGTCGGCAAAACAGATGCTTGAGTTTATATCTGAATTTCAAACAAAAATTGACGACAATTTTACTCCATGCGAAACCTATGGCGGAGTTTTCTGGCCATTGTATGAAGGTGAAGGTTCAGGCTGTTCGGCTCTTTGTATGGCCACACTGGATGCCGGGGGCATACTTCCTGCTGAAAATGAACAATGGAAAGTAAATATAAATATTCCGGTTGAATTGATTGGCGGCAAATATTACAACCGCGATAAAGTTCCCATAAAAAAAGTAAAAAAAACCAAAAACTGGTTTCAGGGCGATGGAATTCCAAATGTTGATTATGCTGAATTTGAAATTTATGAACCTGCATTACTTATGGACTGGGTTTTAAACAACATGAATTCCGAATCTGTTTTCCTGCGTTATTATGATGATTTCAAACTGATAGGCCTCCATTTTGACAACAGGGACAAGTACCCCGAAGAATCTTTGAAACCGCTTAAAAAAAGAACAAATCCCAATTTACTTATAAAGGGCAGTCTGTAATCTTTTTAAACTTTTATCGAAAACTAAAGAAATCAGTCAGCCTCTGACATCAGCTTGTCAGCCATGGCATCAGCCAGTTTTATGAGTTGTTCGCGTTTTTCGCTTCTCAGTGCGCCAAGTTCGTCAACCTGTTCATAAACAAGTTCCCATTTTATATTTTCGGCAAAAGATTTTAAATTTCTCAATGCCACATCGCTCCATGAATAATTACCGAAAATTCCGAGATAATGATTCTTTGGTGCAACCACCTCAATAGCCGAAAGCAGGGCTTCCACACCAGGAAAAAGAGCATTGTTGTATGCCGGGCTACCCACCATAAATCCCCTGTATTTAAAAATATCACTGATTATATATGATACATGCGTTTTTGACACATCATAAACCCTGATGTTTTTTATACCGCGTTCGGCAAGTCTGCGGGCAGCAACTTCAGCCATTTTTTGAGTATGCCCGTACATTGAACCGTAGGCTATTACCACTCCATTGTCAGTATCGTATGAACTCCATTTGTTGTATCGCGAAACAATCCAGTCTGGGTTGCTTCTCCAAACCGGCCCGTG
>CAZXTX010000391.1:0-2795 GCA_964643695.1 uncultured Mariniphaga sp.
AAAGGTGTGTGTCCTGCAATGGTGGTTTGATATGCCAGTCTGTAAGCCAGCGAAAGGTCATTGGGAATCAGGGTGAAATACTGGCGGTGGGTGAGGCTTAGTTTTGCAAAGGAGCTTGTGGCACCAAGAAATTCAGGTGCTCCCATAATTACCGCTTCACTCCAAATTCCTTTCATCGGGTTGGGACGATTATCGCGGGTATCGTAAACCACTCCTGCTTTCAGTTCCGGAACAAATCCGCCCTCGGCTTCATCTTCCGAAATTATTCCCCATTTCTGATATTTTTCATATAAACCTTCAACATCAGGTAACAGGTCATCTCCTTTTTTACCTTTGTTTAGTTTATCCAAATCAACCGAAGCTAATTTGAAATTGAGCAGATTCACACCGGCTGCCCACTTTAGTTTGTCGCCCGAAATTTTACCAAGCAGGTCAATTTTAAACCTGAACATCTTCCGGTCGTATTTATAAAACATTCGTGTAACATAGTCATTGCTCTGATCGTCAAACCATCCGGAATTAACCATTGCATCAAATCCGTTAAACCCGTAAAAATCGTATGCCTGATCAGAGAGATAACTTATATCGAGTGATGTTTGCAGGCCTTTAATGAGCTCATCAGAATCGTAATAAAACCGGTTGATGCCGCTTCCTTTCGTGAATCGCGAAACCTCAAAATAGAGGGAATGGTTGTAATTCGGATAGCGGCTGCCGTCTCCGTAGTTATACAGATTCACAAGAGCACCATACTGAAATCCCAAATCGGTGTCAAAAGTGACTGTGGGTAACGCTCCAAAATTCCAGCCTGTTTTGGTAACTTCATCCTGAGAGCGGACAATGGAAAACATCAGTAACAATAATGTTAGAAACCAGATTTTTTTCATTTTATTCAGTTTAATAAATTTTCAGAATCAAATAATGCTAAAGTATGAAAAAAAAATAATTATAATTTATATTTTCGAGCGAACTAAGATAGAAAAAAGTAATGTTCACGGTTAATTTATCAATAAAAAAAGAAGGAAATATATTTTAATTTGTATTTTTAAACTTTTAGGATTTATTTAGAATACTTTTGAAATAATTTTAAAACTAAAAACCCGGAAATAAAATGAAAACAAGTAGAAGAAAATTTTTTCAAATTGCAGGAGCAGCCGGTGCAGGTATTGTAACGGGAGGCCTTACTTCCTGTAACAGACAAGGCGCAGCCGGTGAGGAATCGGCACTTGCCGTAATTAAAAAATCAGCTGAAAAATCGTATCCGCAGCAGTTTAATATGAGCGGATATGCAGCACCCAAACTGGAAACCGTCCGAATTGGGTTTATTGGTTTGGGAAACCGCGGGCCGGGAGCAGTATCGCGTATGTCAAATATAGAAGGTGTTGAAATTACCGCTTTATGTGACAAAAATCCGGAAAGGGTAGAGCATGCTCAAAAAATACTGGAAAACAGGGGGCTTCCGAGAGCGAAGGAATATTCAGGCAGCGAGGATGCATGGAAAGAGCTTTGCGAAAGCCCTGATGTGGATCTGGTTTATGTTGTTACACCCTGGAGTTTTCATACCCGAATGTGTGTATATGCCATGGAAAACGGCAAGCATGCAGCAACGGAAGTGCCGGCTGCCGTAACTGTTGATGAAGCATGGCAGCTTGTGGAAACATCGGAACGCACCAAAAAGCACTGCATGATGCTTGAGAACTGCTGTTACGACTTTTTTGAACTGCTCACACTAAACATGGCACGACAGGGATTTTTTGGAGAAATAGTTCACACCGAAGGTGCCTATATTCATGATTTGCTGAATAGTAATTTCGGTAAAGACTCATATTCCGACATGTGGCGCCTCAGACAAAACCAGAGCAGGAGAGGTGATCTTTATCCCACGCACGGACTTGGCCCGGTTTGCCAGATTCTGAATATTAACAGGGGCGATAAAATGGATTACCTTACATCTATGTCAACCAATGACTTTATGATGGGGAAAAAAGCTGCCGAACTTGCAAAAGAAGATGGCTTTTATGAGCAGTTTGCAACCGACAGTTACAGGGGCAACTTAACTACCACACAAATTCGCACATTCAAGGGCAAAACCATAATGATTCAGCACGACGTTACCAGCCCGAGGCCATATTCCAGAATTCATCTTGTCAGCGGAACCAAAGCCTTTGCACGCAAATATCCGCTTCCGGGAAAAATCTCGACAGGGCACAGCTGGTTTGATGATGATGAGATGAAGGTTCTTGAAGAACAATATACACCGCAGATTGTAAAACTGGTTGGTGATATGGCTAAGAAAATCGGCGGACACGGCGGTATGGACTTTATGATGGACTGGCGTCTGATCGATTGTTTGAGAAACGGAATTCCGCTGGATCAGGATGTGTATGATGCAGCTTTGTGGAGTGTAATTTCTCCGTTGAGCGAATGGTCGGTTGCAAACCGTTCCAACTCAATTGATGTACCTGATTTTACCAACGGTGCATGGAAAACAAACACTCCGGTTGATGTGGAACTCAAACAGGGTGGTACTACCGGTGTCAGGGAAGCTGTTAAAGCAGAAGGTCAGCTGACTATTTAAATTTCAAAAATATTCAAAACGAAGTGGATAAACTGTTTGGCAGTTTTTCCGCTTCGTTTTTTTGTGCTGTTCTAATTTGCAGATATTATACTTATTAGCTCTTCATTGCGGCTGCCATCGTTATTGACAAGTCCGAACTGGTCGCTTTTGTAATTCCAGTTGGCATAACCGGTTCCGGTTTTTTCAAACAATTCAATCATATCTTTATACCAAAGCAGAC
>CAZXTX010000392.1:0-2787 GCA_964643695.1 uncultured Mariniphaga sp.
GATCTCTTTTGGGGCCGTCTTCATAAACTGTTTGCATGCATTCTTTTAATGTTTGTAACCCCGTATAATCAATTTTTCTGATTAATTCATTGGCAGATGAATTCAGTTCAGGCGGGAAGTTCGCAGCAGATGTGCCTGCTTCGAATTTCATTTCAGATAAGTAAAAGTCGTATGAAGGTGATGCAGTAACTTCAATTTTTACATAGCGGAATGACAATCTTCTCGGAATTGTTATTGTGGCCGGAAGAGTCATTACAGTTACTGTTTCATCCTGCATCCATGCCCGGCTCAGACTGCCTTTATACGGATCAAAAGGAACCATTATTTCCGAGGGAACTTCTCCAAAAGTGAATTTGAGACGCAAAGGAGCATCGGGAGTAACATTGGCAGGATTTATCGTAAATGTAAAATATCCTGTCAAGTGCTCACCAAAATCAATTATTGAAGGTTCGGTTTTATTCAGAACATTTTCATAAAAGCTGTTTATGCTTTTTTCAGACTGAACAACTTTCCATCCCTGAAAAGCACTTTCGTCGCTGACTATTTCAATTACACTTTTTGGTTGTTTTTTGGTTACTATAAGTTCCGGTATGTTTTCTTCAGCTTTTTGAAGCCACAGGCTTCGTTCAGTTTTATAAAAATCTTCCTGAGCGTTTAGCTGATAATAAAATATCAGTAAGAACAACAAAAAGAAACCTTTATTAATGTTTTTCATTTTATTTGGTTTTGTATATGTAATTTAATCTTCCGTCGGGAGCAGCATCCCCGTTTATGTACCAGTCAAGCGGGTCGTTTTCATCCTGCATGTTATCCGACCATTTAAATTCAAAATTAAGGTTTTCCGTATCATTAAAAATATAGTTTAACGGGAAGCTGTACATAAGTTTGTTTTTGTTTTGCACAGCGTTAACTTCATAAATGTTTTCCCATTTCCCATTTGAGAATTTTTGCAGATATTTTCCGGCATTGATTCTAAAATCGTATCCAAACCAGCCTTTATCATATTTCCGGTCAGAGTTAATATATAATCTCATCCAGCTATCACCGTTATTTTTTGAAATTTCGTTTTTTGTTTCAGCATAAAACCAGATGTCTTTTTTATTTCTTGCTACTTTCATTATATGAAAATCATTTTGACCGGTGTTGTTTATGTATGTTTTTGCCGGATTCGTTTGTGCACCGGGATGATTTCTGTGTCCGGTATCATCAATAAAATCAAAATAAACCGGTTTTATTTTTTGCCAGTCGGAGATTTTTTTTATTGTTTTTTTGCTGCCGGCTTTGGGTATGTCATTCATTCCTTTATATCTGCGCACATTTGAAATTAGCTGCATATAATAATTGTCGTTTATTCCTGAAGTTCGTGTGGGTTCTATGTCACGACTGTATTCCGGTGAAGCCTGATCGCAAAAATATGAATGTTCAGGATTCTCATCGGTACTTTTCCATCTTCCGGCTACCCATTCGTTCCATCCGGTTATAAAAATAAAAGGAACATCCTGCGTAAGAGCATAATCCCATTGTTCCTGAAAGTTATAGCCGTATGCAATGTCAGTAATCGGATTCCCGTGTGAATTGTTTCTGTAGCTGCGTCCCCAATTGTCGGTATTACCGTAAAATGCGGAACCTCCCATACCGGCAGCCGGATTTGGATGCTGGGCAACAGAGACATTGATTATTTCCCTTTCTCCCCTGCTGTTTAAATGAACTGTCTGAGGACGTTGGAAATCTATCCAGGGCCAGCCGTTTGATTTAACCGGCTCATTGGGCCACTGAGACTCACGAAAAGTAAAAAAAGATTCGAATTCTTTTCCTTCAGCCTCTTTCGTAATACCTATTATTAATGGTTTGCCTTCAAGATAGTACCAGGTGTCGGGATGATAATGCGGTGCTCCGGGTTTGTAGTATGCATCATATATCTTTTGCATGGTTTCACCTGATCGGGTATTTGTATAATAAACAATTTTCGGAACTTTTATTCCCTGTTTTTGAACTGTTTCAATTGCCTGCATCAGAGTTTCTGACTGTTCTGTATAAATAAGAGTGTTTGTTGCATCAATTATCAGAAAGTCAATATCAGCAATTGAGAGTAATTGCATGCTTTTCAGATGAACCCAGTAGTCATCGCCTCTGTAATATCCGTAAATTGGTTTGCCCCAATAGTAGTAGTATCCACGGTGTATTGATCCCCAGTCAGGACTTGAACCATTTTCAAGAACTTCGGGATATAAAGGAATTAGTTCAGACAAATCCCATTGATTTTCCGAAATTTTTGATGATTTATCACCCTGCCATAAAAAGTAGAAGATTCCTGCCTGACGATTTTGCTTTAGATTTCCAACTGTTTCATTATCTGTTAGGACTCTTCCGAGTTCATCACATCCTGCATAGGGATATAAAAAGCCAGATTTGTTATTAGCAATGGTGTTTTTAGTTTGGTTTTTTACAGAATTTTCAGAGTTCTTACATGAAGAACTAATAATCACAGTTAAAAATATAATTAGTAAAAAATTGTAATGTGTTTTATTCATTTTAAATACAGTAATCTTTTATAGTTGTGGATACAAGTTATAAATGCAACTCCTCCGTTAATGTTTAATGCTAATAAAATATCTCATTTGTTGTTTAAAAACCAAACCTTTTTCCGGATCTGTTATATAATTTGTTTTCACTCACTTTTTAATTTTTTTCTGATTTTGTTCAAAGTTAAATTATTCAAGAAATATTCTACAGGAAGTACTTTGAAATTTTTATTTGCATCTCTTTTTCGGTTGTGATAAAGCCTTG
>CAZXTX010000393.1:0-2775 GCA_964643695.1 uncultured Mariniphaga sp.
AGTTATTAATTTTGATGTTTGCTACAAATAGCATGGGAGACTTAATAAATATTACAAAAACCTTCCGCCAGTGGTCGGACAAGTAATTACCTTATTTAGTATGGTTAAATTAATCGTCTTTACGGAAATGTTATATCAAGTTCACGTTAATAGACCAATTATCACTCTGCTCAATTGTTCTAAATATTTTAATCACGGCATTAACGATTGTAAATACAATTCGTATCACTGTCATCGGATGACGAGCATAATTTTTCACCAAACCGATAAAACAATTCACAGGATTACTGATTTTTATTTTGCCGAAATGCACCACACCCTTGAACGGGGAGCCATTTCAAGCTTTAATTTTCCGTTTTCAGTGGCAAACTCTTTTCCGGTAAAACCATCTGTCAGTCCGTTATTTTGGGAAAGCTGAATTACAACCGTTGCTTTACCCCGGTTGTAATTGTGAACAACAAAACTTCCGTCACTTAACTGCTGAAAAGTTATCCTTGTCGGAGCATCAGCAACAGTCACGTTATCAGCCTGAAAGCTGTTTCGGATTGTATTTGCCCAGCTCCGGGGCACTTCCAGTAATCCCAACCGCCCCGGGGAAAGCAGCACTTCACCAACAGCATCAAAATCCTGCTGTGAAAAAGTATGAGTATTTATAATTGTAATATTTTTCTCTTTATTTTGAATCATAAATATACTTTTTTTATTGTCGCCCGTTTGCAACAATGTTTCAGCTCCGTCGGGTATCAGCAGGTAATCCATAATCACCGGAAATTCAACCGCCACCTCTTCCCCATTGCTGATTACCGAATGTGCAGTTGTTTCTTCAAAAGAAAGAGGCCATTTTACCTGTGCCCTGGCAGCCAGTTTTTCTCCTCCTTTTGCATTTGCAAGAAAACCGGTTGTCAAAATAAGCTTCGCTCCTTTTTCAAGTGACTTAACGGCCTTTTCAACCACTGCATCATCAGTGGCTGCCTGAGTCGGTAGAAAAACAACTTTTGCATTTTCGGGATATTCTGATTCAGGCACCAGTGAAACACCAAACATTCCAATGTAGTCCATCAGATACAAATCGCCTCCCGCATCGCTGTTCGGAGGTTTATAGGCAGCCACACCTCCCACAGGGTTTTTTGCCACCGCAGCAGCCAAATCGGCCAGCTTTTTGAAATCCTGCCGCAGTAAATGATGCCCCGGATGCCCGTATATAAAGCTGTCGAAATTAAAAATCACCAGCTCTTTTGAGCCTGCCAAAACCGACTGATATGCCTGCTCAATAAAATCCAGTTCATCGCAATCACCGTGGTCAAACCATGCGCCGCCAATTTTATCACCTGCCAGTGTGGAAATCCAGCGGTAATTGACAAACCCCTCATAAGGCTGCACAAAACCATAACGCTGGGTGTATTGGCCGCGGGTTTCAGTGCCAACCCACACACCATCAAACAAGGCAGGCTTTGTTGCAACATCGTAACCAAACAGATGAAAACGGTCGTACCACTGCGGAAACTTGATTATCATTTTTATATCCGGGTTTAAAGCTTTAGCCGGCCTGATAAAAACCGGTTCTAAAAGCCCGGTCAGCAGCGAACGGCGATATTCCGACCAGCTTCTATCTCCTTTTGCAGTTTTTGACTCGAGGCTTGTGTCGGCAGTGCATACAAAATCGTCTATTATAAACTCATTAAACAACGGAGCTGCTTTTTCCATTACATTTCGCAAATCATTCTGAGTCTTCTCATTTTGCCAGTTAAACCATGACAACGGGCCATCCTGCATTACACCAAAATCACCGCCCGGAACAGTTGCAATTCCTCCAACAACCTCAAAACCGTTATTTTGCATAAAATCAACCGTTTCCTTCAGCAAATCGGGCGAAACAACCAATCCGCTGCGGTAAACTTCAACATATACCCGGGTTATACCGTTGCACCTTAAAAGCGACAGTGTTTCCCTGCGCCCTTCGGCAGTTGAAAACATACTTTGAACGGTATGTGCAGTTATATATGTACTCAGCTTAAGGTCATCTTTTCGCGAAAGCGCGTAATTCCATATATCCTCGTCACTCTTTTGTCCGGTTTTGCAACCTGATATTAAAAGAATTGCAAAAATTATTACGAAAAAATTCCGAATCAGTTTCATTGTTGTAATCTGTTAAATTGTTTATATATGTTAGTAATACCACACTTATTTCAGGCAGGCAATTTAATTATTATTCAGGACTGAAGCATATAAGCTTAAATAAAAAATCAAAAACACTTTATTATTCCCGAAACAAAACCATGCCCGGCACATTTTGCTTTTTTATTTCAGGCCCCGAATACTGTACCTCCAAAAACATACCGCCACCGGCCTGAAAATAATCCAGCTGAATATCATGCATTCCTGCTTCCAAAAATATTTTGCCGCTTTCTTCTGTATCGGCACCATGCAACCCGTCATTATCCACCACAAGCTTATTTTCAATAAACAGACGGCTGCCGTCATTTGAATGAATATAAAACCAGTAGTCACCTGCCCTTTCAATTTTAATTTTTCCGTAAAAACAAATTGCAAATTCATCTTTTTGAGGGTAAATATTTTTTAGTCCGAAATTGTGTGAAACTCCGGATTTATCTGCTTCAAGACTCTTAAAGTCAGGCAGCTTTATCCAGGTTCCTTCATAATAATCAAAATTTAATCCGTTAATTTCCTGATTTATAAAATCGGCTGTAAATGAATTTGTAAAGCTTGTCAAATAACCGTTTTTAAAGGATTTGGCCTTTATTTCCCCTGGTTCGC
>CAZXTX010000394.1:0-2774 GCA_964643695.1 uncultured Mariniphaga sp.
GTTATGCCCAGAACATCATTAAGATATGCAATTGAGAAGATGCCCCGGGAGCTGAGAAAAACAGCCATGGCAAAATTCGAATAAATCAACTGATTTGCATAAAACAAAAATGGGAACCATTCTTTCACAAATAGTTCCCATTTCACCGGTGTCAACCTGAGTTTACTCCGGCGCCAGGTTACTGTTATTACAACCGGCTAAATTCATCTTTTCAGATGGTGTTTTAGCCCTGTACCTTCTGGCTCAGCCTTCTACAGCTTCGCTTTCCGGCAGTCTGCTCGGATTTCCGGTCTTCCTTTGCAGACGAAGTGCTTTCAGTGTTTTTTAGCAATTTCCCGAAGGATTTTGCCTTTTTCAACGGCATTTTCCGGTTTTATCCGTTTTGTGCCGTGCAGTCCGGCGTTTAAAAAAGCCGAAGCTTTTTTTGCTTTCCTTTCGGTTGGCCGCCCTCTGCCTGATTGCCCAATCTTAAAAAGAACTTCTGGTCTTTCTTTTTGGCGATTGCATGAACCTTTGGTATCCAGACTACCCGGTTCAAACTTCGGTTCCCTGATTGCGCCTTCCCTAAGGAAGGTAAAAATAGTTCCGGTTTCAGCTAAGAAACTTTCCCTGTTTCCACAATTTTAAGAACTGTTTTTTATCGCTCACCTGATGAAATCAAAAATATATGAAAACCAATATTCCTGCAAATTTTTTTGAGGGTTTGTATCAACCTTGTTTAAACCGGAGAAACTAACAATTGTTGATAACCATTAAATTTCTATTTTATCCAAATCCATTGAAACTGCAGCTCCTCATTTTTTTCGGGCGAAACTTCAAGTTCAATTTCATAAAATCCCTGTTTCGGGAAATAAATCTGCCCGGCATAATTTGAAACAAAATTGTTGATAATCCAGTTTGAATTTGGTTCGCCAACTGTTTTTCCGGTGAATTTAAAATTGTGTTTCAATGTGCTTTCACCTGCTTTAACGGTCAGGTTTCCTTTCGGATTTTCTCCCTGAAAGCTGTATGAAACATCGATATTTTTATTTCCGGGTTCATCTGCATAGATTTTCCAGGTTATATTTTCTTTTTTGGTAACCGAAACATATTCGGGAACAGTACCGTTTCTGCTCTTTTTCTGAATTTCTATTTTGTTTTCCGAATTCAGAAAATTGTAGGGTGTAAGTGAAAAACCGCCATCTGTGGTTTTTACTGTCAGCAACTGAACTGTTTCGGGATATTTTTCATATTCAACTGCCACCACCGAAATATAGTTGTCGGGCTGTGAAAACGGAAGTTCAATCTTTGTTATTACGCCTGTATGGTCAAAAGGTATTTTATTTTTTTGCTTGTCGGCAAGCAGGTAAATTTTTTCAGGTTTTGATGAAATACCCGACAGGAAAAGTTGTTTGTTAACCGGCCAGTTGTAAACATGGAGATAAAGTGTGGTTTTGCCGTTTTCTGTTTTGACGGTAATTTTTCCCCAGTCATGCAGGTCTTTGTTTAGGTCGAATGCCTCCGCACCGTATATTGATTCACCGTTTACGGTTAGCCATTTGCCCATTTCAAGCATGCGTTGTGATATTTCATAAGGTACTTCACCATTTGCCCTCGGCCCGATATTAAGCATGAAATTACCGTTCAGACTTACATTGTTAATGAGAGATTTTAGCAGTGTTGTAGTAGATTTCCATTGGGTGTCGAGTGAGTGGAATCCCCATGAATGTGCAACAGTTGCCGGCGACTGCCACGGAAAATCTTCTTTTTTACTCCCAAGCTGATTATCGCCAAGCGTTTTAAAGTCCACATCAGTGTCTTCCTCAACTGAAAGTCCCAGGCGCGAGTTTACGATACATCCCGGCTGCAGTTCCCTTATCAGTCCTTTAAGTTGCAAAAGCTGCTCTTTTGTAACCACCGTATTTGAATGATGAATCCACATATCGAACCAGAACATGCTTATTTCTCCGTAATTTGTCAGAAGTTCACGAACCTGCGGGATAACTTTTTTTTGCCAGTAGATATCATATTTCTCAGGTGCAATTCCAGTCAGCTCCATGGTGTGTTTCCATCCGTATTCATGCTCCCAGTCAATCCAGTGAGAATAGTATAGTCCGAGTTTTATACCGTGTTTTTTACATGCTTCGGCAAGTTCCTTTAAAATATCCCTTTTGGGATTTGAGTGGTTCCATACATTGTAATCGCCTGTTGCACTGTTCCACAGCGCAAAACCGTCATGGTGCTTTGCTGTGAAAGTCAGGTATTTCATTCCCGAATTTTTTGCAAGAATTACCCACTCCTCCGGGTCAATTTCATTCCAGTCGAAACGTTCCAGAAGTGTCAGGTATTCATCGCGGTCAATGCGGTTGCGGTACATAATCCATTCAGCATAGTCGTTGTCGTTCCGCAATTTCTCGCCTTTCCAAATCCCTTCGGCACCGCTGTAAACTCCCCAGTGAATAAACATACCAAAACGTGAATCGGTAAACCACCGGGCACGTTCATTTGTCTGCTTTTGTGCAATTAACAGTTCAGGAGAAATCAGCAGAAGCAGGCTGACTAATAAAATTATTTTTTTGAATTTCATTTTACTGATATTGAAATTTTAGTACATAGTTACAAAGTACAAAGTATAAAATATTGAATTGATTTTTACAAGAAAAGCTGTAAAATATTGTTTTTCAAAATCAAATGCTTTTTAATTGAATTTTGAATAATAAAGGCAATTACAATAAGTATTTAACGCGAGTTCGATATAATATAAAGAAATGAACTGAAAAATAAGCTAATAAGGT
>CAZXTX010000395.1:0-2762 GCA_964643695.1 uncultured Mariniphaga sp.
AATAAATTTTAAAATCATCAGAAAGCAGCTGGTATCATTATACAATAATAAAAAATTATGTTGTAAATGATGCTGTCAGGCTGAAAGAGTTATCATTTTTTCCATTTCAGTCTCAGGCTGTTGCTTACAACGCTTACGCTGCTCATTGCCATGGCTGCACCTGCAATCATGGGGTTCAGCAGAAATCCGCTGATCGGGTATAAAATTCCTGCCGCAACCGGAATTCCTATAAGGTTGTATATAAATGCCCAGAACAGGTTCTGCCGGATTGTTTTAACAGTTTGTTTCGACAGACGGACAGATTGCGGTATTTTGGTTAAATCGGAAGAGATAATAGTCATTTTTGCCACATCCATGGCAATATCGCTTCCCTGACCCATGGCAATACTCACATTAGCCTGTGCCAGTGCCGCACTGTCATTAATTCCGTCGCCCACCATTGCAACCACATTGCCGTTTTGCTGAAGTGATTTTACAAATTCTGCCTTTTCATGCGGAAGGACTTCTGCTTTAAAATGGTCGATTCCTGCCTGTTTTGAAACGGCACGTGCAGTTGATTCATTATCGCCGGTAAGCATGTAAAGTTCAATGCCCATATTATGAAGCTGCTTAATTGCAGTTACTGATGTCTCCTTTATTTTATCCGATATGGCAAGTACCGCAAGTGCATTTTTACTGTCGGCAAACCAGATTACTGTTTTGGCTTCAGAGCCCCACTCACCGGCTTTTTGTATCATTTCGTCCGGCAAAAGTATTTTTTCATCTGTCATCAGTTTTAAATTTCCGGCAAAATACGATGTGTCGTTTAATTCACCTTTTAATCCTTTTCCGGTAATGCTTTCGAAGTTAATGACATCGGCAGGTTTTTCATTTTTTAGATGTGCAGTTATTGCATCAGCCAGTGGATGTTCAGAAAGCTTTTCGAGAGCTGCTAAAACAGGCTTTAATGAATTGTCGCTCCAGAACTCATTTGTAACCTGTGGTTTTCCTTCGGTGATGGTGCCTGTTTTATCCAGAACAACGGCATTTACTTTTTTTGACAGTTCCAGACTTTCGGCATCTTTAATTAAGATTCCGTTTTCGGCACCTTTGCCAACGCCAACCATTATGGCTGTGGGTGTTGCGAGGCCAAGCGCACACGGACAGGCAATAACCAGAACTGTTACAAAAGCCAGCAGGGCATGGGTGAGTGCATTGTCGCCGCCGAAAATCATCCAGATAAAAAAGGTTACTGTTGCAATACCGATTACGGCAGGAACAAAAATTGCAGCTATTTTGTCCACCAGTTTTTGAACGGGAGCTTTACTGCCCTGGGCATCCTGCACCATTTTTATAATACCGGCCAGCATTGTCTCTTTTCCAACTTTTTCGGCTCTGAAACGAAAACTTCCCTTTTGATTGATGGTTCCCGCAAAAACTTTTTCTCCTGCCTTTTTGTGAACAGCCATTGGTTCACCGCTCAGCATGCTTTCATCAACAAATGAATCACCCGAAACCACAGTGCCGTCAACCGCAATTTTTTCACCGGGTTTTATCACTACCATATCACCGGGTTTAATCCGCTCTATGGAAATTTCAATTTCCTGACCTTCTCTTTCCACTGTTACGGTTTTGGGTTGCAGGCCCATCAGTTTTTTTAGTGCCGCAGAGGTGTTGCCCTTTGCTTTTTCTTCAAGGAGCCGGCCTAACAAAATAAAAGCTATAATAACTGCTGCGGCTTCAAAATAAACATGTGCTTCAAGTCCTTTGCTTTCCCAGAACTGTGGAAAAACCATGTTGAAAACACTGAACAGATAAGCTGTTCCGGTACTCAGAGCCACAAGGGTGTCCATATTGGCAGTACGGTGTTTTGCCTGTTTCCATGCATTTATGAAGAAATCGCGCCCCAGCCATAAAACCACCGGGGTTGACAGAACCCACATAATCGGGTTTGCATACGGGATATTCATTAAAAACATGCTGACAACAATCAGCGGAACAGAAAGAATAAGTGCCCAAACCGTTCTTTTCTTAAGCGTATTAAATCTTTTTCGGTGTATTTCATCCAGTTTATCCTGCTGGCTTTCTTTCTCCACAACCAAATCGAAACCAATTGAGCGAACGGCATCCTGAATTTCATAAACATTAGTTTTGGCAGGATAAAATTCAATGAGTGCATTTTCGCCGGCCAGATTTACCGAAACATTTTTAACTCCGTTTATTGAACGGATTTTATTTTCAACATTGATTGCACAGCTGGCACAGGTCATTTTCAGTACCGGCAGGTTTTCCGTTATGGTTTCAGCCGCTTTATTTGTATCTCCGTAATTCTCAGGAACAATCATATCGTATCCGGCTGACCGGATTGCTTCCTGCATTGCCTCTGGTGTGGTAATTTCAGGATTGAATTCAACCTGCAAACTTTCATTTGCAAAGTTTACCGATGCGTTTTTTATACCGTCAAGTGACTTGATTTTTTTTTCAACACCGGCGGCACAGCCTGCACAGGTCATTTTAAGTACCGGAAAATTGCCCGTAATCAGCTTTGGCTTGACAGGTTTTAATTCTGCTGTTTCAGGAATCATCATATCGTAGCCTATAGACTGAACTGCTTTTTGAATTGACTCGGGATTTGTTGTTACCGGGTCGAATTCAACCTTCAGGCTTTCATTTGCAAAGTTTACCGATGCACTTTTCACACCTTCAAGTGACTGAATTTTCTTTTCCACACCGGCGGCACAGCCTGCACATGTCATTTTAAGTACCGGAAAATTGTCAGTAAT
>CAZXTX010000396.1:0-2750 GCA_964643695.1 uncultured Mariniphaga sp.
AAAGATGCAGGGATTTAAGTTTGGCATTATGGCCGGATTTTACTTCGATAGGGATTAATCTACCTTTATAAATATGGATAAAATCTACTTCAGCTTCTGAGTTTCTTTTATTTCTGCGCCAAAAATATCGCTTGGTCATAACTGAGTTGCTCAGTGCTGACAGTTCTTGTCCAACAATATGTTCTGCTATTCTTCCGCGCCAAACATCTGTTATATTCGTTGCGTCGAATACGGCCTCTTGTGTTTGTGCCTGATAATTTACTAAGCCTGTATCCAGCCAAAACAAACGTGGGCGAAATCTAAAATTTTGTAGAGCCGGTAGTTTTGACGTTGTGATAGGATAAACTAATTCCAATAGGAAGGCTTTCTCTAAAGTTCGAAACGCATTGGCCATATCCCGTGATATGTAAGCACTATCTCCAAATTTTTCAAAACTGATGGTTTCTGCTGCTGCCGACCATCCGGCATGTAAAATATGTCGGATGGTACGCACTTTTAAATCTGTATTAGCATATTTTTCCACATCATTGCTATAAGATTCAATTAATGAGTCATAAATAGGCTTCAAAGAGTGTACATCATTGGTTTTTGCGAACTTATTTACCACCTCGGGCATTCCGCCAATCAACACATATTCGTTGAACCGCTTTATCAATCTGTCATGTATGTATGAAGCATCGCCAGACAGTATTGCCTTGGCATCAAACTGTTGGTGCATACCATCTAAATATTCCAAAAAAGAGCAGGGGCGTAACGACATATACTGAACACGTCCCACAGGAAATGATATCTGTCTGATATCCATCAAACTTTCCAATAAAGATCCGGCTGCAATGACATGTATATGTTTAGTTTCTTCGTAAAAATAGCGAAGCATAGCCACCGCTTCCGGTGAGTATTGAATCTCATCGATAAACAGCAATGTTTTTTGTCCGGCAGCAGGTGTGACTGTGAACTTAAAATAGACTGCTTTTAATAATTCATGAACATCATTATATCTTAGGAATAAATCTTTATCAGATTTAAGTTCCAGATTTAACTCATAATAGACATCAAACTCTTCGCCTAACATGCGTACAAGTGTTGATTTACCTACCTGACGTGCGCCACGCAACACAATGGGTTTATGCTCCGCATCATCTTTCCATTTTCTTAATTCGTGTATCAGATTACGTCTCATGTCATATAAACAATTGAATCTCAATGTAAATATAAAACATTTGTCTTAAAGTCAGGGTATAAGATCATTATTTTTGTCTTAAAGTCAGGGTATAAATGTTTATTTTTTGTCTTGAAGTTATAGTGAAGAGTGTTTAAACCTTTGATATAAATTCTAATTTTTGAATATTACCACCATTTTTTATTAGTTTAACCATAATTTTGTCTCCATGTTTTGGTTTTCTAAATGATTGTGGAATTATCAATGTTTTACTTCTTGTGTCATTACCTTCAAGTAGCTTAGCTTGTATGATTTGTCCTGAAACAACTGTAACAATAGCTTCTGCCTTTTCTACTTTGAGTTTCTTCTCTTCTTGTATAATATATTCAGATGTATATTTCAAGTATTGTCCCAAAATATTCCTTTTAGGGTTATGTCTTTTGTTTTCCACAAATTCTGTTAGAGGCATATACTCAAGATTCGTTGAAAGATTATTAACTCTTTGTAAAAGATCTAGTTCCTTAATTTGAGTTTGTTTTGAATAATCTTGAATCTCAGTACTAATTATATCAATAAATGTTTTGTAACAATCTGCTTGTGTTACATCAATATTCGAAATAATACTTTCTATTTCTATTTTAACTTTTCCATAACCATAAGATTTAGCAAAACCAAGACTGTGATATGTGTTTTGTTTTGTTTCGATTGCTGAAAATAGTGCACCTAATTCAGCTTTTTTCAAATTATGAAATTTCACATTACAAGTAAATTCAGAACCAGCATCCAAGGGTTTAAATTTATTTGTATTATCCTCTTGACCTAATGGAATATCAAAATTCGAAATATGTGAATCTCTTAAATGGTATCTTTTCCAACCTTTTAGTTCAGCATTATTATTCAACATTGTCATGAAACTTTTTGATTCATCAGAAAGAAATCCATTTTTACCTTTTTGTTTTAAGTAAATTGGGTAGTAAGTTGGTTTGGGGCTTCCCATATATACCTCCAGTAAGCTCATAGGTTTTGTTTTAGTTGCAAATGCATTTGAGAAAGAAACTCTTCCTTTTAATGCGTCATTTGTAGTCGTCCCAAAGATACATTCTGCTAAATCAAGTTTTTTACTGTTATGATTTTCTGGTAAATAGCCTTTCACTCTTTTGTCAAAGGGTAATTTATAAAGATACGATAGTCCAAAATGTAATAGTTTATTTTCCTTTTCGATTAGGAAAACAGGAACACTTTCCCCCGATTTTAATTTATTATTCCAATAAGACCACTCTTGCGAATCTTTATGGATAAAGAGAAAATCAGCAAATATTCCATCTTTGTCAAAGAAATCTAGTTCGTATGTTTTTAATCTTTTATCTGGGAAAATAAATTCATAAAATTTACCACTTGCTTTTTGGGGTTTTCCAAATTTATTTATATATCTCTCTTTCCTCAATCCGGGCTGTCCTGTGAAAACTAATTCTCCACTCATGCCGCCATTACTTTTTAATAAGACAAACTTTCTTTTATCGACAGTTGGACGTGGTGAATTATCAAGCTCAAATTTTAAATGAAGAGATTGATTTCGTAATTTGTTATACTT